>DATJQW010000124.1:0-24151 GCA_035505395.1 Acidobacteriaceae bacterium | reverse complement strand
CTTCTTCTCGTCCCAGCTCTTGTCCGGATCGAAATCCACGTCCAGCGTGGTCGCCAGCATCTCCGCGGCCAGCTCTTCCGCGTACTCGCCGGCCTGTTCTTCGGTCTCGCCGAAGCTGTGGTGCTCGCTTAAGTAACCGTAGGTGTTACGATCGCTCGGGATCGCCACTCCAATGCTCGACGCCACCAGACGGTGCGGCTCGCGCGTCGAGTTTTCTGCCACCACCGCGAACACCACCTCCCCGGGACTCAGGTATTTCAGCCCTTCCTTGCGGGGGACCAGTTTCGCCTGCGGCGGAAAGATCGACGATACCCGCACCAGATTCTGTGCGGCAATGCCGGCGTCGCGCAGCGCCAGCTCAAACGAAGTCAGCCGTTCCTTGTGCTTTCCAACACCCTTGGTGAAGAACAGGCGTTTCGGAACCATGCTTTTTCCCAATTTTTTCTGCTCCTTTGCTTCTCTGCTTGCGGCGCATTCTTCTGCTTCTCCCCGCCGGAACGGTGCCCGGCAGAAGTCCGCCCCGTTGAAAAGTAACACAAGCGGAAGCTCATGGGGACGCTGGATTCAACGAATTTACGCCGTTTTCAATCATACGGCATGGCCGCTTCGTCTGGAATGCGCCTCCGCGCTACGCCTGCTCGCACCCTGCGTCGCAATCTCCAGAAATTCCTGCGCCGCCCGCGACAGCTGCCGGTCCTTCCGGAAGATCAGCCCCAGATCCCGCGCCAGCCGCACGCCTTCGAGCGACAGCAGGCACAGCGTGCCCGCGTGTTCTTCCTCCGCAACGTTCGTGCGCGGCAAAAATCCGAGCCCCAGACCCACGCTCACGTATCGCTTCAGCATCTCGCTCGACTCCACTTCCATCGCCACTCGCGGAGAAATCTCGTTCACCCGGAACAGCTCGTCCAGTTGCTCCCTGCGCCGTCCGTGCGCCGGCAGCAGCAGTGGGTATTTCGCCGCCTCCTGGATGCGCAGCGTACTGCGCCCCGCCAGCGGATGCCCCTGCGGCGCCACCAGCGCCAGCTCATCGCGGTGGATCGTCTCGACCGTCAGCCGCGCATCCCGGACCGGCAGCGAAACCACCCCGAAATCCACCTCGCGGTTCACCACGCTCTCCACTGTCCGCAGCCGCTCCGCGCGCACCACGCTCAGCATCACCCGCGGATACTGCCGCCGGAAATGCGCGAACACCTGCGGCAGCACGTACAGATGGGTAGCCTCATTCGCGCTGATGGTCAGCTCGCCCCGGGGCGACCGCTCCTGCTCGGCAACCGCCAGCAGAATGTGCCGCTGCCGCTCCATGCAGTATTCGGCAAACGGCTCGAACAGCCGCCCTGCCGCCGTAAATGTCACCTTGCCGCCGTCCCGGTCGAACAGACGCGCTCCCACTTCCTGTTCCAGCGATCGAATCTGCGCGGAGATCGCCGGCTGCGTCCGCAGCAGCTTCTGCGCGGCCCGCGAGAAGCTCCTCAGGCGGCTCACTTCCAGAAAAGTGCGAAGCTGTTCGAAGTCCATGCCTGTCCCTCAGAATATGCGAATTCGCGTTGCTTTCCGCTAAATTCGCCGCCGTGCAGTTCAGTGCCCCATGGATTCAGGGTGTTGCTCGGCGCGCGGCGGCCGCCGCATCAGGAACGGCAGCGGAACCAGGCACGCAATAATCAGGCTCAGCCCGCAGAACGCGTTCTTGTAGCTCAGCATCTGCGCCTGCACATTCAGCATTCGCCATGCGTCACCCATGGCCAGCTCCGTCGCGCTCGCCGCACTCTGCCCCAGCCGCATCAGCGCATCCCGCGTCATGTCCAGAAATTGCAGATATTGCGCGCTGCCCGCCTGAACATGCGCTCCCAGCGTCTGAACGTGCGTCTGCTCCGTCCGCTCCAGATACGTCGTCAGCATCGCCGTGCCCACCGACCCGCCGATGTTCCTCGCAAAATTGGAAAAGCTCGATATCTGGTTGTTCTTGGTCCGCGGCACGCCCAGATAATTGAGCGTGCTGATGGGAATGAACACAAACGACAGCCCCATCACCTGGTAGGCGCGCCACAACGTCACCTGCCCGAACGACACGTTCAGATCCAGCCGCGTCAGGTTAAACAGCCCGATTGCCGTGATCGAATACCCGATCGCCACCAGCATCCGCGGATCGAACTTTCCTGAGCTGACAATCCTCCCCGAGATGGGCATGGTCAGCAACAGCACCAGCGCTCCCGGCGACAGCACCATCCCCGCTCGCTCTGCCGTGTAACCCAGCAACACCTGCAGAAACTGCGGAATCAGCACCGTGGTCCCGAACAGCACCATTCCCAGAACAAACTGCAAAAATACAGACGTCCCGAAGTTGCGGTTCTTCAGCAGCTTCAGATCCACGATCGGATCGTCATGCCGCCACTCCCACCACACGAAGAAGGTCAGAGCGCACGCCGCGATGATGGAAAACACGACAATATTCGGATCGCCGAACCAATCCCGCTCCTGCCCCTTGTCCAGCACGAACTCCAGGCAGCCCACACCCAGCGAGATCAGCCCCAGACCCATGAAGTCCACGCGCCCCGAGTGCGAGATCTCCTCGGTCAGATACGGCGGATCCTCCACCATCCGCTGCGTCAGGAACAGAGACAGAATCCCTACCGGCAGATTGATAAAGAAGATCCAGTGCCAGTTGAAGTTGTCCGTAATCCATCCCCCCAGCGTCGGCCCGATCGCCGGCGCCACCACCACCGCCATCCCGTAGAGCGCAAAAGCCTGTCCGCGCTTCTGCACCGGGAAGGTATCCGCCAGGATCGCCTGCTCGCTCGGCGCCAGTCCCCCGCCGCCCAGCCCCTGCAGCACGCGGAAAAACACCAGCAAGGGCAGCGACGGCGCAAACCCGCACAGCACCGAGCACGTCGTAAACAGTGCCACGCACGTCATGTAGAAGCGCTTGCGCCCGATTCGCTCCATCAGCCAGCCGGAGATGGGCAGCACCACAGCGCTCGCCACCAGGTAGCTGGTCAGCACCCACGTGGCTTCTTCCTCGCTCGCCCCCAGCGAGCCCGCCATGTGCGGCAGCGCCACGTTGGCGATGGAGGTGTCCAGTACCTCCATAAAAGTGGCCAGCGTGACCGTCAGCGCCACCAGCCAGGGATTATGGCTTGGCCTCCAGTTAGGCTGGTCGTACGACAGCTCCGTCAAGGGACCTTTCGCGGCTCAGATTGCTGCTGAATTCAGATGGTGGATGGGCGGATGCCCGGACTTTCATTCTGCTGATGCTGGGGTTGTCACGATTCTAATTGACTCGCGACCCTCACCCGGAGATGCAGGATTTAGTGCGGCGCCGCAGCCGACGCATTCTTTGCCTCGTCGAACTCCTCAGCCGCCTTCTGCTTCTCCCCGCTCGCCGCAAACGCCTCGCCCAGCGCCCGATGCACATCCGGAATCTCCGGGTGCGCCTTCTCCAGAGCCGTCAACCGCTCGATTCCAGCCGCCGTCTGCCCCGTCTTCACCATCGAGTTGGCATAGACAAACGCTACCTGGGGAACGTCGTCCATCGCCCCTGCAATTGGCTCCAGAGTCTTTTCGCACCCGCGGTAATCCCCAACCATATATTGGCTGATCCCCAGCGCCGCCCGGATGTTCTTGTCGTCGGGATGCGCCTGCACGTAGCGCGTCAGGGGGATTACCGCATCTCCGAACCGCGAGGCTGCAAAAGCCGCCCGGCCCCAGTTCAGATCCAGTCCGGGCAGCGCCGCGTCCCACTCCGCTGCGCTCCTGAAGTACCCGGCCGCCGAGGCAAAATCCTTGTCTGTCGCGGCGATGTCGCCCAGATTGTTGTAGCTTTGCGCAATCGCCGGCGCCATCTGCTTCTCGAATTCCCCCAGCTGCCGAATCGCGGCCGGGTTCACCGCTGGATGCTCCGCCGGCCCGCTTCCCATCGCAGGCGCCGTCGCGATTCCCCCCATCCCCGCTCCACCCATCCCCGCTCCGCCCATCCCCTGGCCGCCCTGTTCCAGAAATCCCGAAAGCCGCGACTTGTCCTGTGACAGGTTGTGCTCGAGCCAGGCCTGCGCGATCTTCATCTCCGCCGCAGCCTCGGTCTCCTTACCTTCTCTCATCAGCATCCGGCCCAGCAGGTAATACGCCTTCTGGATCTGGTACCGGTTCCGCGACGGATCCGTCGTCAGCGCAATCGCCTTCTTCAGGTCCGCTTCCGCCGCGGGATATTGGTTCGTGTTGTACTCCATCTGCCCGAGGTACAACCAGGCATCCGGGCTTTTAGGGTTCAGCGCGATCGCCTCATGCAGGTCTTTCGCCGCCTCCACATTGCGTCCCTGCGCCACCGCCAGCTTGCCCAGTGCTGCCCAGGTGAGAAAATCCCTCGGCGAGACGGCCAGCTCCAGCCTCAGCTCTTTCTCGGCCGCTTCCACCTTCGTCGGGTCATTCTCTTCCAGATACGTGGCCGCCAGGCAATAGTGCGCCTCGGGAAAACGCGGATCCTCCGCGATCGCTTCCTTAAACTCCGTCTCCGCCCGCGGCTGAAAATCAGAATCCGCCCACGCTCGCCCCAGCTGCATGTGCAGCGCCGGCGTGTCGCCGTCCACGGCTTCCATTTGCGAGAAGATCCGGTCGGCACAGCTCTCATCGTTCAGATCGAGACAGGCCACGGCCAGGTTGTAGCCGTTGTCGAAGCTCGGATCCAGTGCCACCGCCGCCTCCAGCTCCTGCCGCGCCTCTGAATCCCGGTTCAGTTTGAGCAGCGTGCGGCCCAGCATCTCGTGCGCCTCGGCGAGTTCCTTTGGATCCCCGGCGTTTTCCTGGACGAGCTGCCGCGCCAGCGTCTCGGCGTGTTCGAAGTCGCCGCCGGCGAACGCCGCCCGCAGGTACTCCATGCGCAGCTGCGGCGAGTTCGGCTCCATCTCCAGCGCGCTGTCGAACAGCGGTGCCGCCTTCGCATAATCGCCCGCCAGCACATGTCCAGCCGCCAGCTCGCTCAGCGCGCCTGCCAGGAACAGACGGTACTCCCGCGCCGCATCAGGCAGGTCCCCCTTTTGCTGAAAGCCGGCTGCTGCCTCGTAGTGCTGCCGGAGTTCTGAAGGTTGCACCCCGTTCTGCGCCCATGCGGCAGCGACGCACAATGCCGCCGGCGCCAGCATCCACAGCATCAGTTTGGACGGCGCAGCCATGACGATTCGGGAGCCGATCCCGCTCCGGTTCCGGTCCTCATTCTTTCACGTCGTGGCCGCGGCCCACCCGGCTTCGCCGGTCTGTCGCGCCCACGCTTCGGCGCCGCTCCAAAAAGTGAAGGTGGCCGCGAAACGGCCACCTTCGTGGTTGAGGAGGCAAGTTAGAAGAAGTACTTCAGGTCCATTTCGAGAATGCGTTCGTACGGCGCCTGCGACTTCACCGTCATATAGCCCCATTCGCTGACCGGTCCCTTTAAATTGCTCGCAATACCTGCATCGTTCGTCGTAATTGCGTGGGTGTTGTAGTCCACGTTGTAGAGGAGCGTGTAGAAGTTCCCGTTGGCGAACTCCGGCAGCGAGTGATTCAGCCAGTCAAACGCTGAGAACCGGAACTGCAGGTTCTGCTCTTCCCGGATATGGAAAGTGCGGTAAACCGCCAGATCGTTATCGTAGTACGGTGTCGTGGCCATGTAGGGGAACTTCTGTCCGCCCTGGCTGCCCACTGGCGGCGCGTTGAAGCAGTTCAGATTCAGGATCTGATTGTGCCCCAGACCGGACTGCGGATTGCAGGTCACCATCGGCAGGATCGGGATTGACGAATCGGTGCCGAAATAGGTCTTGGCCGACAGGGCGCTCTTGCTGGAAAGCCCCGCCGGGTAGTTGACATACTGCAAACCCATCCCGAAGTTCGGCACGTTGTTCCCCAGCTCGGCCGGGATGTATCCGCCGTGCTGCCAGGTGGAGATGCCGGAGATTGTCCAGCCCCCGCCCAGCTGGTTCACCAGATTGCTCCCCGTATGCAGCCGTCCCGACGCGTACGTGTACGAGGCGTTGAATACGAAGGGCCGGTCGATAGTGGTCGGGCCGTAGTTCAGGTTCACGTTATATGGGTTCTCCTGAAGTCCGGTTCCCAGCGCCTTCGACCAGGTTCCGTTGAGGTCGAAGGTGATTCGTCCGGTGGTCTTGATCCAGGAGGCCTGCAGTCCGTGATAGTTGTTGTAGTCCGTGCTCTGGATCATATACACGCTGTTGGTGCCGTACGCGAAGCCATAGGGATGGTAGTCGGCATAAGAGTTGCCGGTCTTCGTCCCGTCGGTGTTGGTAGTGACGTCTTCCGGATTGTCCGACACCACGCCGGTCACGGGATCCGCCTTGAACAGCGCGCCCATCGGCGTCTTGTTCTGATCCGCAACCGCCGAGAAGTTGCTCCCCTGCAGGTCTTCGCTGTCATCGGAGAGCTGGCTGCTCACGTTGCCGACGTAGGCGACATCGACCAGCGAATTCCACGGCACTCTCTGGTCGATCGTGAAGTTCCAGGCGTACGTCAGCGGTTGACCGTAGTCCGTGGGATCGAAGCCCGTCTGCGACGAGCCCTGCACGCACTGCGATGTACAGGTTTGCTTGTACACCGCGTTCCCCGTGCCGATCTCGCTGAACTGGACGGTTTTGCCTCCCGGCAGGCTGTACCCGAGCACATCCTGCGCCGTCGTCAGCGCCGATGCGACGTCGTTGGTCTGGGTCACAAACCGGTAAGCGCCCCATCCCCCGCGAATCACTGTGTTGCCGTTTCCGAAGAGGTCATAGGAAAGACCGAAGCGCGGCGACACGAAGGCGAACCGGTTTGGCTGTCCGCTCAGTGGGATCCCAGGATCGGTGGCATGCCAGCGGTAACCCGGCGCGTACCGTCCCGACTGGAAGTCCGGCGCCACGTCCTGCGGGATGAACACTGCCATGCCGGTCCCGTCCCGATCGTACCAGTGCCCCACGTGCTCGATACGGGCGCCGCCCTCGAGGGTCAGGTGACTGCTCGCCTTCCACGTATCGTCCACGAACGCGGCGATCGACTGGTACGCCGTATCGGCGATCGGCGAGGAGTTGTTCTCGCTGTACCCGTCGGCGATACCGGTCACGAAGTTCGCCACCGGATTATTGGGCGATCCCAGCTCGTTGCCGGTATTCACGTCCGGGTTCTCACCGTTGAAGCTGGAGAAATCCCCATCCTCATACGTGGCGAAGGTGCTCTGGAAGTTGTCAGTGGTCTGATCGTAACCGCCCAGTTCGATCGTGTGCGTGCGCCATACCTTGGTAAACACGTCGCTGAACTGTGGCGCTTCCTTGCGCACCGCGTACTGCCCCGGCGGATTGTCGAAGATTGAATTCTGCGAGAAATCCGGGAAATCGTTCGGCCCGCCCGGGCTGTTGTACGCGGGGATGTTCAGCACCGGCGTGTTGCTGAAAACTTTGGCGTAGGTGCCGGGATAGCCGAGCGTGCTGCGCAGCGCGGCGCTGGGATTCGGCTCCGCGAACGGGAAGCTGCCGAACGCCCAGCCTGCCATCAGATCGTTGGTCGCCGACGATCCGAAATTGTGCACGATGTGGCCCACCAGCGATTTGCCGCGGAACACCTGCTGCTCGCCGCCGCCCGGAAACGGAATCGCGTCCCCGGGAGTCCAGTACAGGTGCGCACCGTTGCCGCTGGCCAGGTCGGAGTTGTACGCCTGCTGATAGGCGCCATAGATCCTGGTGTTGCTCCCCAGGTTGTAGTCGATGCGAAAACGGTACATCCAGCCGTCGTTAACGTTCGGAATGGGCTCGTAATAGTTGTAGCCCCCGGTTTTCGCTGGATTGGCGTTCGCCTTCGGCCAGATTTTGGCCAGCGCCGCGGCACCCGGGTCGAGGAATTTCGACGGAATGGATGCACCCGTCGCGCCACCCGTCGCCGGCGTAGGCGAAGTCCCGTCGGGCAGCACCATATCGGAGATGTCGTTGCACCATTGCCCGGTGATACTGGACGAGAATCCGCTCGGGCACGCTGCCTGGTTATCCGCATTGTCGCTGCTGAAGTCCCCTGCCATCATCTCCGGGGTGGGAATCGCCGACTTCAGCACGTTCGCGTTCCCCTGGTTCTGCAGCCAGCGCTCGTAGCCGCCCCAGAAAAACAGGTGCGTGTGCGTCAGCGGTACCGGGCCGCCGAAGTTGCCGCCGGGATAGTAATAGTGCGCTCCGCCCTTGGGCGTTCCGGTGTTGTTGTCCTGCCAGTCGTTGGCGTTCAGCGCGTCGTTGCGGGCGTCGAAATACGCCTCGCCGTGGTAATGGGCTCCGCCGGACTTACTGATAGCGCTGACGACCACCGGACCGTAGGGAACCGTGGCATTAAAATCCGCCGTCTGCACCGTGACTTCCTGCGTCATGTCCGGGTTGATGATGGAGACCGATGACGCCATGTTGCCGGGATCGATCACGTTCACACCGTCGGCCAGCAGCGAGGTCCCGCCGCGATTGGGCACCCCGTTGATGTTGATCCCGTTGCCTACAGCGCTCTGCTGCACGGTAATGTCCAGGTCGCTGAACGACGGACTGGTCTGCGTCAGCCCGCCCGACATGGTGGTCGCCCCCGGCAGCACCTTCAGCAGTTCCGTGACGTCGCGGCCCTCCAGCGCCAGGTTCTCAATTTCCTTGCTGCTGATCACGTCCGTGCGCTGCCCGTTGTCCACCGGGATCATCACCGCCGACGCGCTTACGGTCACCGTCGTCGCTTCCGAGCCTACCGTGAGCACCAGCGCCGCCACCGTGCGATTGTCGCCGGCGTTCAGCACAATCCCGGTCAGTTCCCTGGACTGGAATCCCTTGGCTTCGGCCTTGAGCGTGTAGGAACCGGGTATCAGCGAGGGGAAGGCATAGAGGCCCTCGCCATTGGTCTCAACCGTGCGGGAAGCCCGCGTAGCCTCATTCGTCAGCGTCATTTGCGCATTCGGGATAATCGCGCCGCTCGGATCCTGTACCGTCCCGGTCAGCTGTGCCGTCGTCTGCGCGCGCATCGCCAGCGGCATCCCCAGGCACAGCACGGCCACAAGGATCGGCAATATGCCGCACATCGAACGCCGGAGCCCCGGCCGTCCCCAACCCTTCGAACACGAATCCGCCTCCGCACCACTCCTGCGCAGCAAGAGAGCTTTCCATTCGCTCATTGTCACGACTCCTCCTGATCAAAAATTTCCAGCTGGCAAATCGGCCCCACTCCTTTTTCGGTCGCCGACCTCACGCCTGTCTTGTTTTCTTCGCGGCCCAAACTATATTGCTTCGCTACTTATCACAGCGGTTACTGAAAGATGACCCAGGATATCGACGGTCCGGCAAAAAACCGCAGAGATTCCCTAAGCTCTGCGTCACCCAAAAGCAGTTGCAGAAGCGCATTTGCAGGCACCCCCCGTGCGACCGGGTTCGGCATGAGAACCGGCATCAACCAGTGCCGGCGGTTTTCAGATTTCAGTCAGAACAGCGGTCGCCGGCCGTATTCGCTGCCACGCCGCGCCGCCGGGTGATGCGTCGCTTCTGCCTCCCAGGAAGCCATAAAAAAGTAATGCAGAAAGAAGCCCTGAACCTGGGGATCCTGGCTTCAGTAAAATCGATTTATCAACCACGGCAAGTCGTTTTACTCCGTCGACTCAACGTTTGTCAATAGGGGAAGAAGACCGGGAGTTGACGGTGCGCGCCGGTCCCGCTCCCGCCCGCAAAGCTGTGCTTTGCAATCATCGAGGATTTGCGCGGATCGGACTGCAGGCGCCCATGTCACCGCCGTCGCTTCGCCGCACCCCGGGGTAAGCGAAATCTTCGATCTTCAACACTTTGCTGCGCCGCCTGAGTGAATCCCGTGCGCATGGCTGAGCCCTCCGCGGCTTTCGCGTCCGCGGCAGTATCTTTCTCGGGAAGTTGTTTAGAAGAGAGTAATCCTGGCCGATTCGATCTGCCCTACTGCGCCCCGTTCTTGAACACTTCCTCGGCGTAGTAGTTAACCACTCGTGCCTGATCCCGCAGCATCTCCAGGTAGGCATTTTTCAGCAGCTGCTCGCGGCTGTCCCGCATCTGCTGGCGGATCGCCTGTTGCACCCGCGGGTCGTCCAGTTGCCGCTGTCCCGCAGCCTCCCGGTCGATCAGCTTGTAGATCGCGTACCCCATCGGCTGCTTCGCACTGGCGGCGCCGAAGATCGGCAGAATATCCGTAATCTGCCCCGGCTTCAGCTTCGTCACCGCCGCGTAGACCTGCGGATCTGAACGCAGCCTCGATTCCGGCACAAAGCCCATATCGCCGCCGTTCCCTGCCGTATCCGGGCTCTCCGAGTAGTTCATCGCCAGGGTGCTGAAGTCCGTACCGCTTTCCAGCTGGTTGTGCAGCATCTGGATCTTGCGCTTTGCTTCCGCATCGTTCATGGCCTTGCTGTTCTGCAGATTCCCCACCTGCTGCGGCGGCATGGGTATCGATGTGACCACGATCTGCGCCAGATGGTACTGCGGCTCCAGCAGGTTGAACTCCGCCTTATGCGCGTTGTAATACTCGCTGATGTCCGCGTCGGTGACGTTGATGCGCGACGTGATCTCTTTGTTGAACAGCTTCTCTTCCGTCCGGTTGCGCCGGATTTCCCGCTTCAGATCGTCCAGCGTCATGTGCTGCGAGTCCAGACGCTTCTGGAATTCGTCCGGCGTAAACGGCGCTTTGATCTCGTTCAGCCGCTCCGATACCTCGTCGTCGGTGGCCACCAGGTTCAGCTTCGCGGCCTCCTGCATCACGATTTCCTCGTCGATCAGCTGCCGCAGGATATTCAGCCGCGTGATGTCCGCCTGCACCTGGGAAGGCTGCTGGTTCGATTCGCCCAGATTGGCCTGATAAATCTGCTCCACTTCCGCGCGCAAAATCGGCTTGCCGTTCACCGTCGCCATGGTATTGGCATTATGAGAGTGCGTGCAGCCGGCGCAGAGTGCCGCGACCATGGCTGCGCATGCGAGCCCGAATTTGCGATGGAGGGAACGAGAACCAGGGACGACGGACCGAAGCGATCGAAATGACAAAAATTCTTCTCCTGCTGACACGCTGCAAATTCGAGGGCCGCGCATCGCTATCAGAATAATGCGCTCCCCGCCCCCTGCATAGCGCTAATTCCGGCTTATCGCCCGCTCGACGTCCCCGTTGCCTTGGGCGCCGGCTGCGCGGCCGGAGCCTCCGGCGGCGGCGGCGTAATCCCCTCAGCCTTCAGCGCCCGGTCGATCATGATCCACAGCTGGCTCTCCGGCAGTTCCCCTGCCCAGCGCTCTCCGTTCACAAAGAACGTCGGCGTGGCATCCACGCCCAGCTTGTCGCCGGCCTTCATCTCCGCCTCTACCTTGCTGTCGTCCTGCTTCTCCACGCACGCCTGCAGCTTCGCCGCATTTACGTTCTGTTTCGCGCCTTCCTGCTCGGCCAGCTTGTCCAGCGTCGCCGCCGCCTTGGCCGGATCGTTATCCGGACCGCTCACTTCCGGCCCGTGCGTATGCAGATAGTCCACGTAATCCCAGTAGGCGGTCGCGTTCTGATCGGCCAGGCAGTTCGCATTCACCGCCGCGTGCATGGCCCAGGGATGGATTTCCACCAGCGGATAATCGACGTAGATGAATTTCACCAGACCCTTGTAATGATCCAGCGTTTCCGGGAAAAACTCCGCGTGCATGCGCGCGCAGTAGGGGCACTCCAGATCGTCGAAGTTCACGATCGTCACTTTTGCCGCTGGATTCCCGCGCACCGGCCGCCCTTCCGTCGGCAGCTGCTCGGTCGGATCGGGCCTCAGATCCCACTTCGACAGCCGCGCCAGCGTGTTCCCATCCTTCGAGAGCAGAAAATCCACACTCTGGGTCCTGCTTGGCTGCCCGGGGAGCGAAAATGTCACCGCGATGGTGTCGTACCCGCTCACGTCGCTCTTCTGGCGCGGCCCGATCGCGAGCTCGTATTGCGGCGGAACGCTCAGCTCTGACCGGATCATGATCTCGATCTTCCGGTTCAGCTGCGGGCTCTCAGCCGTGGACCCTTGATTCGTCTGCGCCGGTGGGGTTTGCTGCGCTCTGCACCCGGCTGTCGCCACCAGGAACGCACAGGCAAGAAAAAAGCTGTGTCTCAACAAATATTGCCGCCTTCAATTGGCTCGCGAGCCGTTTTGTAAATTGCTCGTATTATTATCGCAGTTCCGCTGTGTCGACCCGGTTTCCTGCCTAGAAAATGCTGATCCGGTGCCGCAGATCGCCCAGATTCGACAGCCCTGCGAAGTTGAAGCTGTAGAAGTACTCCGTGTCCCGGCGAACCGACCCCAGCGAAAACTTGCGATACTGGAAGTCGATGCCGCAGCAGTTCCAGTTGTACTGCGCCTGAGCGGCGCCATACTGCAGCTGCTGGTGCACCAGATCGTAGGCCGCGCTCACCCCCTCGCTCAGCCCCAGCTTGGCCGCCGCGCCGTGGATCGCTGACAGGTGAATCTGGTTGAACTGGTTCGACGCGTTCGGTGACGGCAGCGTCGCCGGCTTCGCCGTGGTCAGCGGTGTATATCCCAGCGGCACGTTCATATAGGAATCTCCGAACTGCACCCTGTACAGTCCCGCCTGATAGCCCGCGAACACGTTGCTCGACGTGATCTTCCCTTCCTTCGCGTCGTAATCCAGATCCCACTCCACATCCGTCGCCTTCGTCGTCTGCATGCGCAGCCGCGAGATCACCGGCGAGGTGTGCCGCGGGCTGGTGAGGAAGTCCACTCCGGTAAAATCCAGCGTCGTCACCAGCGGGTTGGGCGTTCCCCGCGTAATTGCGTGATCGAAATCCGGCTCGAAATAGTATTTCTGGGCCACCCGCCACGTGATCCAGTCCCGCGTCTGGCTTCCGCACAGCGCATTCCTGGCCGCCACGGGCCGGCTCGGCGGCGAGGCGGAGTTGATGCCCCACCCCATCACTCCCGACACGTTCCCGCTCTGGTCTGTCTGGTCCTGCTGCGCCGATCCCGGCTGCGGCTCATCGGTCTGATCCTGCGATGCTGCATCCGCCGCGCACGGATGCGGCCTGCGGCCCCGCAGATACAGCCTCTGCGTCAGCTCATACTCGATTTCGTTGGTGTTGCTGGCCACGTCCGTGTCGTCGAACCGAAGAACCTTCCGGAAGTTGTTGATCCCCGTCACATAGCGGTATTGAATATCCGGCTCGATCGTGTGCCGCACGTCTCCGCCCAGCAGCCGGTGCAGCCACGGAGCGCTGAAGTCTCTCTCCACCGCCGGCGGCGTCAGCTCAAATCCGGTTTCCACGTCCGTCCTCGCCAGACCGCTCACCCGCACCTCCGGGATCTGCTCCAGATCGGCCGGAAACTGGCTCTTTCCGTACACGGTTCCCCGAATCGCCCCATGGGGCCGGAAGGTCCATCCGCCAAAATGCAGGGGCAGCGAAATGCGCGGATAAATATCCACGCGCGGCACCTCCGCCGAGGTCCTGAAACTGGGATAGTCATACCGCGACAGTGCCCCCGCCGATCCCGCAAATCCCCACATCACCGGCGAATCGGCGATCGGATGATCGGCAGCCTCCACGTCGATCTGCGGGAGGTGCAGGATCCTCACTTCATCCCCCGGTATCGCCGAGCTCTGAAAATCCTGATAACGGTTCATTCGCAGGCTGGCCCAGATATCGTGATCCTCGTGCGTCACGAACGTCTGCGACTTCACCTCGGAGTCGATCGCAATCGCGTAGTCTTCTTCGAACACCAGCCGGTAAACGTATGAGCTCAGATACTCTGCATCCACCACGCCCCGGGTGTTCGGCGCAAAGTCATAGCGTCCGTCCGCCATCACATCGATGCCGCCCTGATTGACGCGCGTCCCGTTCGGCTCCAGCAACCCGTGGTCCAGCAGGCTGTGAAAGCGTACGTTGGCGAAATTCTCGCCCAGGCCCCGATACCGGAACATCGCGTTCGGCGCGAAGCCGCGCTTCGACCAGTACTGCGTTGCCATGGTCAGATCGGCGCTCCGCCCCAGCGTGAGATAAATTCCCTCGCCCACGATGAATCCGCGTGTCGTGTCGTTCCCGACGTACGGGAGCAGAATCCCCGAGGCGCGCTGCACATCCACCGGATGCGTCACGTACGGCAGAAACAGCAGCGGCAGATGAAAGAGCTCGAACCAGGCCTTGTCGCTGGTCGCCACGCCGTTATTCAGATCAATCTTCTGCGACAAGATGCGCCAGTCCGGCTTCGGCAGCCGGCACGACGTCATGGTGCCCTGGATCACCCGATAGCGCCGCTTGCCCAGCTGCAGCACCTCTTTGCCGGTCACCGCGAACGGATTGGGCGCCGTGAAGACCATCTTTCCGTGCGGCGTCCGCTCCACCCCCAGCGTCCCCACCACGTCGAAGAAATCCCCGGTGTCCTGCTGCACGTTGATCGTCCCGTGGTCCGCCGTGAAGTGCTCATCGTCCGGCCCCCCGTCGATCATCATGTGCCCGTGCGCGACAATCACCCCGGTCCCGTCGTTGTACGTTGAGTGGTCCGCGTGCACGATGTAGTCCCGGTAGTCGATCTCCACGTTGCCGTCCAGCGTGTAAAGGGTCCCGTTCGACACGCTTTCGCTGGTCTGCGTCTGCGCCGCAATCCTCACCGGCACGCCAGGCTGCGGCTCCGGAACCACGTGGGCCTCAGGCAACGTGCTCTGCATGCTGGGATCGTCGGGAAGGCCGGCGGAACTCGCTGAAACGGCCTGGGGAAACTCGCTGGTTACGGTCTGAGCCCATTCCTGCGGATGACACAGCAGAAGCACCGTGATACACCAAAACAAGCGGGTTCTCATCGCGCGGGGCAACTCCAGCATAGCAAAGCAGAGTGTGGAGCCTCTCGCGCCTTCAGCACGCGCTGCTCTCGGCGAAATTTCCGGCGATCTCCCCCTCACCTGGAGGCTTCCCAGTGATCGCCCGCGCACGTCCAAATTGTGTCGCTGCACCGCACGTTCGGCTGCGCCGCGCGTCTCACTTCGAGTTCGCTTGCCCTCTTCACTGGCATGTATGCATTCAGACGCGCGGCTACCTGCGGAGTTGCGCCCATCGTCCCGCACCGCATAGAGGATTGCATTGAGTCTCTCGCCGTCCCAGCCCGCTCCCCTCGACGCCGCCGCCCCGCTGCCCGGCTCCGCCCCCGCGTGGAAGAACGAGGTCAGCGCCCGCGTCCGCGCCCATCGCACCCGCCGCGGCCGGGTTCCTGAGAATCAGCCCGCCCTCCCTGGTTTGGAAACCGCCGTATCCCCATCCTCCATCGCCGCGCGCGTCGCTGAACGCTACGCTCGCGTCCCCTCCTGGAAGGACATGCTCGCCGCCCAGGCCGCTGCTGCAGCCGCAGCCGAAAAGCAGGCCCTGGCCGAGAGCCTGGCCGTCGAATCTCCCGCCCCTGCAGTCCAGGCCGCCCCGCCCGCACAGCTCCGCGACCCCGAGCCGCAGCCGTACCAGCCCGACCTCCTCCGCTATTCCGTCAGTGCCGATTCCCTCCCCGCCCCCCGTTCCACGCCCGTGCAGGCTCACGCCCAGTCCGCTTCCCACTCCCGCTCCGACACCGCCGCTCTCGCCGATCCCCTCGAGGAGGCCGTCGTCGAGCCGCTTCGCTCCCTCCCTGCGCGTGTCATCGAATTCCCCCGCGAACTGGTCGCCCCGCGCAAGGCCCGTCCGCGCCTGGCCGAAGGCCCGCTCACTGCCGACGCGTCACCTGCTCCCGCACCGGACCCCGCTCCCGAGGCCGGCGACGCAACCTCGCAGCTACGCATCTTTGAGGCCGATCCTGAATCCGCTCCTCCCGCCGATGCTGCGCCCGCCATTTCCAACGCCGCGCCCCAGCGTCCCGCGTCCGAGTGGCTCTCGATTCAGCTCGACACCGATCTGCCCAACCGCGCCGCGAAACCGCCCTCCCGCACTCCCCTCTGCGACGATGCGCCCCTCCACGTCGCCCCCGTCGCCGACCGCTTCATGGCCGCCGTCGTCGACGTCGCCCTCACCCTCGGCGCCTTTCTGCTCTTCGTGGGCGTCTTCATCGCCTGCACCACTCATCCGCCCGCCGGACGCGTCGCCGTGGCCGGAGCGGCCGCCACCCTCCTCGCCACCTGGGTGCTCTACCAACTTCTGTTTTTCTCGCTCTCGTCTGCCACGCCCGGCATGCGCTACGCCAAAATTGCCCTCTGCACGTTCGACGACGAGAATCCCACGCGCCACGCCCTGCGCACCCGCATCGCCGCCCTCATGCTCTCGGCCCTCCCCCTCGGCCTCGGCTTCCTCTGGATCCTCTTCGACGAAGACGCCCTCGGCTGGCACGACCGCATCACCCAGACCTATCAGCGCAGCTACCGCGAGCCGTAGATCATCGTCGAGTTTGGCCCAGTGCTAAGATGACAGCCGGGTCAAGCATGTCCTACCTTGATACGAATCCCAGCCCATATCCCGGATGGCAGGATACCCTCGCCCCCTTGTTAATGGTTGTGGGCCTTATTCTCTTTGCCATAGCTCTCGCGGAGCCCTGGTGTCTCCGTCTGAGGCACACCATAGCGTTTTCCCCACATTGGCTCGCCTGGGTCGACGTTTTCGGTCTGGCCCTGGCAGTCAACCTCTGTTCCGTCTACGGACGCATCAGTAACAGAATCGCGGAAGGCGGTACCGACCGCGACTTCCTGGGCGGGATCCGCCTGAATATCGCCGTGCTTGTAACACTCGCCTCCATGCTGCTGGAAGTCGCCACCAGATTCTGACTGACGCAATCTCCGCGCTCACCATTCGCCGACTTCTGCTCGCTGATTACTGATCACCGTTCACTACTTTCTTATAATCAAAATCCCACCGCTGCTCCTTCTTCCCCGACTCATACCGCGTATTCCAATTAAGCATGTACCGCTCCATCGCCGGCGTCTCCGGATAATGCTCGCTCTCGGGATACGGATACGTCGTCATCGCGTGGAACGGCAGTTCTCCAACCGTGAACGGCTCCGCTTCCCAGAAATCCATGTCCTTCACGAACCCGTTCGCGTAGAAGAAATAGTCCCGTGTCCATCCCGCCGGCAGCGACGGCAGCCCCGTCGCGCGAAACTCCGCGTCAATCTCCTCCCCCGTCCCGAAAATCACATACCGATCGTCGATCGTTTTCAGCAGCGGCGTTACATCCCCATACCGCGTGTACATCCCTCGCGCCCACAGGAACGGCCCCGTCGCGCTGATGCGGTCGTAGTTGTACGTCAGATCGCCCGGCGTTTTGCCTTCAATTTGCTCCGGATACCCGCGAAACGCGAGATGTGCCATCGCCAGCGGAACCTCCGTCTCGCGCACCTCGCTTCGCTCATCCGGCCCGTTGTCGACAAGCGCCTGATCCCAGTAAATCTGCAAATTCGTTGTGATCCGGATCTTCCGCACTGCTGACGCCAGCTTGCCCGTCAGGTCCACCACCATCGTCCGCGGCAAGCCCGCCGGAAATCCCATGTCGCCGATGATCCGTTTCCACTTTCCGTCGGGCATCAGCGCATCCACCCGTGGCGGAATCGGCCTGATCCCCGCCTGCCACGCCGAATACAGCGAGCTGGCGCTGAAGTACTCGATATACCCGTGCAGCAGCAGCCGCAGCGGACGTTCCGGCGTCCACGCTCCCAGGTCCAGCGTCAGCGAATGCAGATTCGCAAATCCCGCATAGTTCAGATTCGTGAAGTCCCGGACGTACCGGTGATCCACATCCGCGAGTTGCGCGCGCACGTCGCGTCCATCGTTGTCCCACGCCCCCGCCACCGGCCGTGGATCGCTCACCGCCACGGTCTTTCCCGTCGCAAACGGCGGCTCGCTCAAAAACTTCTCGTCCGGATACACGCCAATCCCCGCCGGATGATCCACCGCAACCAGCCGCAGCTGATCGATGTAGTTCACCTCCTCCATCGGCTCGCCAAAACGCAGACTCAACAGCCCATTCCGCGGCCGCAGCGCATCCCCGTCGACCTTGATCCATTCCCCCGGATCGTTCCGGTTCGTCTCTCGCGGCGACACCCAGTGTCCGATCACCGCCGCCCCAATCACATCGCTGATGAATCGGTACCGCTTCCCATCCCACGAAAACAGCACCGGACACGAGCTTCCCCGCCGGTCCAGCTCCTTCAGCTCCACCGGCTTGCTCGCATCCAGATTGATCTCGTCCTGCGGCACGCCCGTCGGCCACAGCAGGCGAATCACATCCACGTGATCCGCCGTGCCCAGCCCCGCCTCAATCTCCGTCGAGCTCTGGCTCAGGTACCCGCTCCCTCCGGCAACTTCGAACTTCTGCCACTGCCCGTCCGCCAGCACCTCCACCTTCGTCCCAATCGCGCTCTTGTTATCCGCCAGCCCGGTCAGCGTCAGACGCAGCGCGTGGTGCGCATTCCCGCCCACGTTCCGCAGCACCATCGCCGGCCCTCCCTCCTCGGTCACAATCAGGTCCGGTGCGCCATCCCCATCCACATCCGCCGCAATCACCGACCGCGCATCGTGCAGCACAATCCTGTCCAGGCCCAGCTTCGAGCTCACATCCTCCCACCCGCGCGGCCCCAGATTCCGGAAGACGTGCAGCTCCGTGCGCCCGCCTACTTCCAGCACCGCCGCCAGATCGATCCAGCCATCGTTGTCCACATCGATCGGCGTCACGCCCCATCCGCCCGTCACCCCCGCCGGCAGCGGCAGCGGCACACGCTCGAAGCGCTTGCCATCCACATTCCGCCACAGCGTCAGCCCCGGAGCCCCCGCGTGCGTCACCGCCACATCCATCAAGCCGTCTTTGTTGAAGTCGAACACCACCACGCCCCGCGTCGGCGGCAGATTCGTATCGGTGTACAACGGCATCGCCTTAAACGCGCCCTCCCGCTGGTTCAGATACACCGTGGGCGCTGCACCCTCGCCCGTCACCACCAGGTCGACGGCCCTGTCGTTGTTGATGTCCGACAGCTCTGCCTGCTCCGTGTTTCCCTCGCCAGCCAGTCCGGTCTCCGCAGTCACATCGGTAAACGTCGAGTTCCCGTTGTTCCGCCACATCACATTCGAACCCGACCCACCCACGGCCTTCCCTGTCACAAACAGGTCCAGATCGCCATCGTGATCGAAGTCCACAAACGTCAGCCCCGCCGGATCGTTCACCGGCTTGATCCCCACCTTCGCCGTCACGTCCTCAAACTTCCCGCCCCCCAGGTTGTGATACAAAATCACCCGGCCCGCAAGGGCAACGGCCAGATCCGGCTTCCCATCATTATCGAAATCGCCGACAGCGCAGGCTATGCCCGCCCCGCTCGCGGTCAGTCCGGTCTCGCTTCCCGGCACTGATTCAAACGAGCCATTGCCGAGATTTCGCCAGACCGCAATCGGATGGGCGCCTGCACCCATCGCAATCAGATCCTGTCGCCCCGTCCCAAAGAGGTCGCCCGCGCAGACACCTGCTCCTCCAAATCCCGTACTGATATCTCCAGCCGCAGCCGGCCCGGATAGCTGTTGCCCGGATAGCGGCTCCGCGCGAAATCTCACCGGAATCATGGGCCCGACCGCCGGCGCCGGCAGCGCCATCTCCTCCATCGTCGACAGGTCCCCGCGCTCGCCGTAATCGAGCGCCAGCGGAGAGGCGATCTTCGCCTGCACGAGGTGCTGGAACACCAGCACGTGCTCATGCGCCTCCTGTTGCCGCCCCGCTCTCTGCAGCGCCCGCGCCAGTCCAAACTCCGCCGAGGCGTGGTGCGGATTGATCTTCAGCGCCGCCTCAAACTCCGCGATCGCCCCATTCGCATCCCCCAGGCTCATCTTCAGTTGCCCGGCGAAATAATGCGCGTCCGCGTCATCGGGAGCGAGGGTCAGCACATGCTCGAAATCGGCCAGCGCCTGCGTCTGCTCGGCCTCGTCCATCTGTGCCAGCCCCAGGTTGTACCAGCCCCGGGGATCGCTCGGCGCCATCTCCGTCGCCTGCCGCAGCGCATGTTCCGCTTCCGGCAATTTCTGCGCGTACATCAGCGCGATCCCGCGGTTCAGCACCGGAATGGGCGAATTCGGATCCGCCGCCTGCGCCTCCGCCAGCTCCGCCGCCGCTTTCTCGGTCAACTGCTGATTCATCAGCGCCACGCCAATGCTGTTCAGCCGCGCCGCATCCGCCGTTTTCGCGCTGTTCTCCGCCGGCCGAGCATCCAGCACGCTCAAACCGCCGATCAGAATGATGGAAGGAACGAGAAAGCTAATAAGGAGAAGAGGATTTTTCCTGGATGGCATTTTCGCCGTCCATTATAGGGATCGGCCCACACGCCTCGCTGCCCCGTCGCTGTGGGGTCTTCGGGCGCGCAAGCGCCAGTCGTCTGGACGACCAGTCCCGCGACCAGCCCCCTCCCGACGGCAAGCCCCCATCGGAGGCCACCCAATCCTTAGCGCCGAAGGCGCGCCCGCCCGCGGCGGTCAGCCCCCGATGTGGACCATGCTGCGCGACGGCTTCAGGAACCCCGGCTCCCCAATGTGGTGCCGAGCCTCTTTCTGATCCACCGTCCGCCGGATAAACGCCGCCATCTCCTCGTCGCTTCCGCCCCGCTGCATCACGCCGTAGAGATCGTGGTCGGTTTGCGAGAAGAGGCAGGTCCGGATCTTCCCGTCCGACGTCAGCCGCACCCGGCTGCAGTGCCCGCAAAAGGCCTGCGTCACCGGCGCGATAATGCCGATCTCGCCCACGCCGTCATCGAACGTGTACCGCACCGCCGTCTCACTCGCCGCATTCGGCGCCAGCGCGCGCAGCGGACGGAACGTCCCCAGCGCCTCTGTAATCTCGTGCAGCGAAACCACCGCTTGCGGACTCCACAGCCGATCTTCTTCGAGCGGCATGAATTCGATGAAGCGCACGATCACGCCTTCTTCCCGCGAGAATCGCGCAAACGGCACAATTTGGTCCTCATTGAACCCGCGCAGCAGCACGCAGTTCACCTTCACTGGAGCCAGCCCCGCCTGCTTTGCCGCCCGAATGCCGGCCAGCACGCGCTCGTAGCTCCCCGGAACCCGCGTGATCCGCGCAAATTTCTCCGCATCCACCGCGTCCATGCTCACCGTAATCCGGCTCAGCCCCGCTTCGCGCAGCTCCTCAGCCATTCCTTCCAGCAGATGGCCGTTCGTCGTCAGCGCCAGATCCAGCGGCGCGTCCTCCAGGGTGCGGAGGCGGTTCAGTTCGCGTAGCAGCTCTACCAGGCCTCGCCGCAGCAGCGGCTCGCCGCCGGTCAGGCGAATCTTCTCAATGCCCAGCGCGACAAACACCCGCGCAATGCGCAAATACTCCTCGATCCCCAGTTCCGCGTACACCGCGCCGTCGCTGCCCGTGCGGCAATACACGCATCGGTAATTGCACCGGTCGGTAATGGAAATACGGAGATCGGTGATCCGGCGCCCGTGGCGGTCCGTCAGCCGGTCCTGCACGGCCGGTTTCGAGGCCGGATTCGCTCCGAAAGCGCTGAGGGACGCCATGAGTTCCTACTTTATTGGATGCCCTCGCCTCGCGCCAGTTTCAGCTGTGGCTGCCCGCCGCAGAGGGACGCGATCGGGTCCGGGCAACAAGCTTCCTGCGGGAATAAAACCGCCTGTAACAGGTCAGGCAACGGTAGGGCCGTAATCCGAAGACCATGAGCGGCAGGTCCCACAACCGGGTGCGGGATCGGTACAAGCTCCTCCCGTCGGAGCATGTCGGACAACGCAGCTGGGTGGCCGCCATCGAACAACCGCCTTTCGTTGTTCAGCGTTCTGCGGAGCCTGGCGCCAATGCCGGAAACGTGCCTCGAATATGGCATACGCTCCCGATGTTTCGCAACTTCCCGGCCCTACATCCCATCGTAATTCGGGCCCCCGCCGCCCTCCGGCGGAACCCACTGGATGATCTGATACGGATCCATGATGTCGCAGGTCTTGCAGTGCACGCAGTTCGTAAAGTTGATCCGCAATTCCTTCTCCGGACCCGCCCCACTCCCCGCGCCGTCCGCCGCAACTTCCACCATCTCGTACACCGCCGCGGGACAAAAGT
Source organism: Acidobacteriaceae bacterium (assembly GCA_035505395.1). Lineage (GTDB taxonomy): Bacteria > Acidobacteriota > Terriglobia > Terriglobales > Acidobacteriaceae > Palsa-343. The sequence continues at coordinate 2,166 of DATJQW010000124.1, read as the reverse complement.
ACTGGCACGGATTTCCGTACTCCCGCACGCAGCGCCCGCTGCAGATATTCAGATCCTCCACCACCAGATGGCACGGCTGATCCTCATCGTGCCGCGTGCCCGAGTGAAAAACATCTGTGAGCCGGTCGAACGTCAGCTTGCCGTCGCCGCGCGCGTTCCCGATCATCGGCTCGCGATTCAGATCCGGCGGCCCAATCTCATCCAGCTCTCCCATCCGCGTATATCCTGCGCGGTTCTTCGCGTCGGGTCCCAGCATGCTGCCCCGCGTCACCTGCTGGATCGCCGCGCTCACCATCCCTTCCAGCAGCCCGTGCTCGAATCCCTGGTGGAAATTCCGCACCCGCCACAGCTCCTCGTGGATCCAGCTCTCATCCACGCGCGCCTTGTATCCCTGCAGCCGCTCCGCCGAGCTGTCTCCGGTCACCAGCGCCTCAAACGCCGTCTCCGCGGCCAGCATCCCGCTCTTGATCGCGAGGTGAATCCCCTTCAGCCTCTGCGAATTCAGAAAGCTCGCCGCATCCCCCAGCAGCATCCACCCGTTCCCGTAAATCTGCGGCATGGTCAGCCACCCGCCGTACGGCAGGCTCTTCGCGCCGTAGCGAACCATCTTGCCGCCCTCCAGAATCCGCCGCGCAAACTTGTGCTCCTTGAAGCACTGGAACACATGGTGCGGATCGGTGCGCGGATCCTCATAATCCAGCCCCGTCACATACCCCACGCTCGCCAGCGTGTCGCTGATCCCGTACACCCACGCCCCGCCGTATTCCCGCGTCGTCAGCGGATACCCAAGCGTGTAAATCACCTCGCCCTTCGCCACCCGCCCCGCCGGAATCTCCCACAGCTCTTTCACACCCAGCCCGTACGTCTGCGCGTGTTCCGGATCCTCCAGGCCCAGCCGCCCGATCACTTCCTTCGCGCAGTTCCCGCGTGTTCCTTCCGCCAGGATCGTGATCTTCGCCCGCAGCTCATATCCGGGTTCGAAGTTGCCCTTTGGCTGACCATCCTTGTCCACGCCCTTGTCATCGGTTCGTACCCCGGCCACCCGCGCCACGTCCGGATCGGCGCTGTCGTCGGACCACAACACCTCCGACCCCGCAAAGCCCGTGAACACCGTGATCCCGGCCTCTTCCACCTTCTGCCCCATCCACTTCACAAATTTGTTCAGCGAAATCACGTAATTCCCGTGATCCCGCAGCGGCGGCGGCACAATCGGAAATTTCCGCTGTCCCTTTTTCTTCAGGAACCATACCGATTCCTTCGTCACCTCGGCATCGATCGGCGCTTCCTTCTCGAAACCCGGCAGCAACTCCCGCATCGATCGCGGATCGAGCAGCGCCCCCGACAAACAGTGCTGCCCCACCTCGCGCGCCTTTTCGAGCACGTAGATGTTCTCTTTGCTCAGCGGCGCGTCCACGCCCGACGTGTTATACGCGTCGATCAACTGCGCCAGCCGCAGCGCGCACGCCATTCCCGCCGGGCCGCCGCCGATGATCACCACGTCCGCCTCCATCTGCGGACGATCCACCCCTTCAATTGTTCTTCTGAAATGAATCATGAACTCGCCGTTCGGGCAGACGCGCCTTCGGCGCAAGACCGACCTAATGTTCTAGCTGAGTGGATGCAGCCCGCGCAACCGGCGCTGGCCGGTTTATAGCGAACCGGACTTTCGCTGACCGGATCTTAGCTGACCTCTTTTCAGCTGCTCTTAGCCTTCTTGATCTCTTCCGTCAGCGCCGGCACCACCTGGAACAGGTCCCCGACCACGCCCACATCGGCAATCTCGAAGATCGGCGCCTCGGGATCCTTGTTGATGGCCACAATTGTCCGCGACCCCTTCATTCCGACAATGTGCTGGATCGCCCCGCTCACGCCCATCGCAATATAGAGCTTCGGCGCCACCGTCTGCCCCGACGACCCAATCTGCCGGTCGATCGGCAGCCATCCGTTGTCGCAGATCGGCCGCGACGCCGCGACCTCGCCGCCCAGCGCCGCCGCCAGATTTTCCGCCAGCGGCATATTCTTCTGTTCCCTGATCCCGCGTCCGACGGCGACGATCACCTCTGACTGCGTCAGGTCTACCGCCTCTTTCGCTTCCTGGAAGACATCATGCGGCGTTACTCGAGCCGGCTCGCTCGCCGCTGCGGCGGCCACCGTCTCCACTGCAGC
>DATJQW010000123.1:0-10288 GCA_035505395.1 Acidobacteriaceae bacterium | reverse complement strand
CTCATGGTGTTCTTTGCCTATTTCCCCAGGGCCCGGCGTCCAATATCCCGCCGATACACCATTCCCTCAAACGCAATTTTCCCCATCGCCTCGTACGCCGAACGCAGCGCCGCCTTCAAATCGGCGCCCGTCGCCGACACTCCGAGCACCCGTCCGCCCGCCGTCCGAAATTCACCATTCCCGAACGTGGTCCCCGCATGAAATATCTCCACGCCCGGCACCTGCGCCGCCTCATCGAGCCCGAAAATCACCTTCCCGGTCTCGTAATTTCCCGGATAGCCCTCGGACGCCGCCACCACGCACGCCGAAGCTCCCGGCTTCCAGCGAAATTCCGTCTCGCTCAGCCGTCCTTCCACGCACGCTTCCAGCGCCTCCACCAGATCGCTCTCCATCCGCGGCAAAATCGCCTGCGTCTCCGGATCGCCGAACCGCGCGTTGAACTCCAGCACCATCGGCCCTTTCGCCGTCATCATCAGCCCGCAGTACAGCACCCCCACAAACGGCGTCTCCTCCGCGGCCATTCCGTCGATCGCCTTCTGCGCGATATGGTGCAGAATCCACTCGCTCATCTTCGCGTCCAGCATCGTGTCAGTCGTGTACACGCCCATGCCGCCCGTATTGGGCCCCGTGTCGCCCTCCCCGATCCGCTTGTGATCCTGCGCAGGAACCAGGGGGACCGCCCGCTTTCCGTCGCTCAGCGCCAGGAACGACACTTCCTCACCGGTCAGGTGCTCCTCCACAACAACGCAGCTCTCCGCCGTCCCCAGCAGTTCGCCGTTGAAGAGCCCCGTCACGGCGCGCTCGGCCTCCGCCTTCGTCTCGCAGATCAGCACCCCTTTGCCGGCCGCGAGCCCATCGGCCTTGATCACTATCGGATGGTGGAACAGCTCCAGCGCCCCCAGCGCCTCCTGGCGCGACGCGCACACCGCGTAGTTTGCCGTCGGAATCGAATGCCGCTGCATGAACCGCTTGGCAAAGCCCTTGCTGGTTTCCAGCATCGCCGCGTCACGCGTCGGCCCAAAGACCTTCAGTCCGCGCCGCTGCATCTCGTCCACCAGACCCAGCGCCAGCGGCAGCTCCGGACCCACCACGGTCAGGTCGGGCTGCTCTTCCGCCACCACGCGCAGCAGATCGCCCAGCTCCTTCTGGCTCGCCTTCACGCACCGCGCCACCTGCTCGATTCCCCCGTTGCCCGGCGCACACACCACTTCGCAGCCCCGCGGCGAGCGGCGAATCGCCGCGCACAGAGCGTGCTCGCGCCCGCCCCCACCAATCACCAGAACTTTCATTGTGACTTCGAGCCTATCAGTAGCCCGGGCTCAGTCACCAGTCACCAGTCTTCAGTCCCCAGTTGCCAGTATTCATTTTCTGGTTCGCAGCGGATTCCGTCTGGATTCGACACCTCGATACCTGGAATCGGGGACTGGAGACTGGGGACTGGCAACCGGGGACCGTCTCACCGTGTTGCCGTCCACGCCTGCCAGAAGACCACCGCCATCATGAACACCACATACACACGCAGCGCCCACAGCACGAAGAGCTCGCCTGCGCCCAGCTGCCGCCGCGGCACCGGAGCGGCCTTCTCTTTCACCAGCTGGTCGCGCTCCAGCGTGGACAGGATCCACCTTGCCTCTTCCGGCCCGGCGACGTGTTGCTCTTCGCCCATCGTCGTCTCCTACCGGCTGCCCAGCCACGCCAGCGCCTGCGGAGCCACCACGCTCAGCCCGTACAGCACGCCCGCCGCAGTCAGCACCACCACCACCGCCCCGGCCACAAAGTTGGCCATGCGTGGGCTCTCTACCTCGCCCATGATCTGCTTGTCGTTCACCAGCAGATACAGGAACACCAGCGCCGGCGGCATGGCCAGCACCGCGACCACGTTCACCACCAGCACCACAAACACCAGCGGCAATCCTGGAATCAGCACGATCCCCGCTGCCGCCGCCGCGCACAATCCCAGCACCGCATAGAACGACTTCCCCTGGTTCACCGGCAGATTCAGGCTGTGCGGCTTGCGCGCCACCTCTCCGAACGCGTACGCCGACGAGGTCGAAATCGTGATCGACGCCACGACCCCCGCCTCCACCATCCCCAGGGCGAAGAGCGCCGCGCCCCAGCGCCCGATCACCGGCTCCAGCGCCTGGGCAAACTGCGCTGCCTCAAAGCTGGCCGCGTTCATCTGGTGCGCGAACAGTGGAGCCGTGGCGACAATCGTGCCCAGCGCCGCCGCCGCCGCCAGCAGCGCGCCCAGGAGGGTGTCAATGCGCCCAAAGCGGATATCCTTCGTCGTCAGCCCCTTATCCACCGTCGCGCTCTGCTGGAAGAACAGCATCCACGGGGTTACCGTCGCGCCGATATTGGACAGTACGATCAGCACCGTGTCCTGGGTCAGGTGCGGCAGCGGTTTCCATGTGACAAACGCATGTCCCACCGCGCCCCAATGCGGATGCGTCATCAGCGCCACAGGAATAAAGATCAGATTGAACGCCGCCGCTGCCAGCGTCACGCGCTCCCAGGTCCAGTACCGGTGGCTCATCAGCGCGGAGTACAGAATGCCGAGTGCGATCAGAATCGCCGCCCACGCCGGCACCCCGAAGAACCCAAGGCCCGCGCGCACCGCGATGAACTCCGTAATCAGCGTCAGAAAATTGCCAATTCCGAGGTCGATCATGGAGAACCATCCCCAGAACGGCCCAAATCGCTCGAAAATCAGCTCCGCGTGCCCGCGGTGTGTCGCCGCGCCCAGCCGCACGGTCATTTCCTGCACCACCAGCGCCATCGCGAAGGTGAGGGCCACAAACGGCAGGAAGAATCCGATGCCGAACTTCGCCCCCGTTGCTGCGTAGCTCAGCATGCTGGGGCCGTCGTTTTCGCCCAGCATCACCAGAATGCCTGGCCCGATCAGCAGCCACAACAGCCACGCCTTCGCCCGCAGGCTGTGCGACATGCGCGCCGCACGCACCCGTGCCCGATCTCGAGCGCGGTCGATGTCCTCGTGCGTAACAACGACTTCGTCCTGGGCCGGGGCGATCGTTAGACGCGCGGATTGTGCTCTGCTGCTCAAGCCTGGTTTCCCGCGCTTCTGGTGGGGAAGAATTCCCGAAAGAATGGCCACGGCATCCCGCAAACCTGCATGACACCGCAAACCCGAGTCTAGCTCGACTGACGTTCGATTGTAAACTATGGTTAACTCAGAAAGATTAAGAATAATTCACACGGCGGCGCGCAGCGCGCCCGGTCCCGGAATGGTTCTACAATGAAAAGCGGTGATGGCGAGTCTCTCACTCCGATTTCCGCCGCCCCTGCGACGCTTTCGCCGCGGCCGTCCCGATCGCGGACGACGCACCTCGGCCTGACCGTGTTGTTCCTGCCGCTCCGCCTCTGACGCGTGAGCGCTGAACCCCGTCCGCAGCACCACGACGAAAGGATCTTCCGATGAATACCTTCGGCAGCCAGTCCGAACTCCGAGTCGGCGGCAGAAGCTACGAAATCTTCCGCCTCAGCGCGCTCGAAAAACGCGGCATCTCGCTCGCCCGCCTGCCTTTCAGCCTGCGCATCCTGCTTGAAAACCTGCTCCGCTACGAAGACGGCAAGTCCGTTACCGCCGACGACATCGAATTCCTGGCGAAATGGGATCCCAAAGCCGAGCCCTCCCGAGAGATTTCCTGGATGCCGGCCCGCGTCCTCATGCAGGACTTCACCGGCGTCCCCGCCGTGGTTGATCTGGCCGCCATGCGCGATGCGATGAAGGTCCTCGGCGGCGATCCGCAGAAAATTAACCCCCTCCAGCCCGCCGAGCTGGTCATTGATCACTCCGTTCAGGTCGACGAATTTGGCACCGGCAACGCCTACTCGGTCAACGCCGCGCTCGAATTCCAGCGCAACCGCGAGCGCTACGCCTTTCTCAAGTGGGGGCAAACGGCCTTTCGCAATTTCTCCGCCGTCCCGCCGGGCATGGGCATCTGCCACCAGGTGAATCTCGAACACCTGGCGCGCGTCGTCTTCACCACCGCGGACAAAAAGCCTCGCGCCTACCCCGACACCCTCGTCGGCACCGACTCCCACACCACAATGATCAACGGCCTCGGCGTGCTCGGCTGGGGCGTGGGCGGCATCGAGGCTGAGGCAGCCATGCTCGGCCAGCCTGTCTCCATGCTCGTTCCGCAGGTCGTCGGCTTCAGGCTTACCGGCAAGCTGCGCGAAGGCGCGACCGCGACTGATCTCGTCCTCACCGTCACCGAGGTGCTGCGCAAGCTCGGTGTCGTCGGAAAATTCGTCGAGTTCTACGGCCCCGGCATCGCCGAGTTGCCCCTCGCCGACCGCGCCACCATCGGCAACATGGCTCCCGAATACGGCGCCACCTGCGGTCTCTTCCCCGTCGATGCGGAAACCCTCCGCTATTTGCGCCTGACGGGCCGCAGCGACGAGCAGATCGCGCTGGTCGAGGGTTACTTCAAAGAGCAGGGACTCTTCCACACCGCCGACTCGCCCGAAGCCGAGTACTCGCAGACCATCGCTCTCGACCTCGCTCAGGTCGAGCCCAGCGTGGCCGGACCGAAGCGCCCGCAGGATCGCGTTTTGCTCCGCGAAGCCGGCGCCAGCTTCAAAAAGCAGCTTCCTTCGCTGCTCGGTCCGAACGCCGACAAGGTCGGCCAGCGCCAGGCCATTCGTTGGGAAGGCGAAGGCGGCCACGCCGCGGCCAACGGCAACGTCCAGTCCACGCACGCGTCCCCCGAGCCCGCCGGCAACGGCCACATCGCGCACACTGTGAAGGAACGCTTCGGCGTCGACGTCGAGCCTTACCTCGATCACGGCTCCATCGTCATCGCCGCCATCACCAGCTGCACCAACACCTCCAATCCATCGGTGATGGTCGCCGCTGGCCTGCTGGCGAAGAAGGCCGTCGAGAAGGGCCTCAGTGTTCCGCCATGGGTCAAGACTTCGCTCGCTCCCGGCTCGCGCGTAGTCACCGACTACTACGAGAAATCCGGCCTCACCCAGTGGCTCGACAAACTCCGCTTCAACACCGTCGGCTACGGCTGCACCACCTGCATCGGCAATTCCGGGCCGCTGCCCGAGGACATCTCGAAGACCATCGAGCAGCACTCGCTCGTGGCCGTCAGCGTGCTCAGCGGCAATCGCAACTTCGAGGGCCGCATCAACTCCGAGGTCCGCGCCAACTACCTCATGTCTCCGCCGCTGGTCGTCGCCTATGCCCTGGCCGGCCGCATCGACCATGACTTCGATAAGGACCCCATCGGCAAGGACAAATCCGGCCAGCCTGTCTTCCTCAAAGACATCTGGCCTTCCCAGCAGGAAGTCTCCAGCGTCATCGCCTCCGCAATCAGCTCCGACAGCTTCACGAAGGAGTACGCGACGGTCACCCACGGCGACGCCAACTGGCAGAAGCTCAGCTTTCCCACCGGCGACGTCTACCAGTGGGAGCTCGATTCCACCTACATCCGCAAGGCGCCGTATTTCGACGGCATGCCCGCACAACCCGCCCCCGTGAAGGAAATCACCGGCGCCCGCGTGCTCGCCGTCCTCGGCGACAGCGTCACCACCGACCACATCTCCCCAGCGGGATCGATCAAACTGAACGGCACGGCCGGCAAGTACCTCACCGAGCACGGGGTCAAGCCCGCGGATTTCAATTCCTACGGCTCGCGCCGTGGCAATCACGAGGTCATGGTCCGGGGCACCTTCGCCAACGTTCGCCTGCGCAACAAGCTCGCTCCCGGCACCGAGGGCGGCGTGACGCGTCTGCTCCCGGAAGGCGAGCAGATGTCCATCTTCGACGCCTCGGTGAAGTATGCCGAGCGCGGCACTCCGCTCGTCATCCTCGCCGGTAAGGAGTACGGCTCCGGATCGTCGCGCGACTGGGCGGCCAAGGGACCGCGCCTGCTCGGTGTCCGTGCTGTCATAGCCGAGAGCTTCGAGCGCATTCACCGCTCGAATCTCGTCGGAATGGGCATTTTGCCGCTGCAGTTCAAGGCGGGCGAGAACGTCGAAACTCTCGGCATCACCGGCGAAGAGGCTTACGACTTTCCCGGCCTCAAAGCTCTGCTCGACGTAAAATTTGCCGGCGGCAGGACCCTGAAGGTCCGCGCCACCGACTCATCCGGCAAGACGAAGGAATTCGAAGCTACCGTTCGCATCGATACCCCGCAGGAGATCCTCTACTTCCAGAACGGCGGCATCCTGCAGTATGTCCTGCGGCAACTCGCGGCGAAGTAGCGATTATGCCCAAACAAGATGGCCACCCCTCGGGGTGGCCATCTTGCATGTTGCGTCTCAGTTCGCGGCTACGGCTGCGCTACGTGAGCCCGTTGCTCCGCCATCCTCTTTGCCAGCGCCGGCAGCCCGAACGCCAGCCCGACCACCAGCGTCGTCGAGAGCAGATCATTTCCGTAGAAGGGAAGCGCCGCCACATAGCAAACGCCCAGCCCGGCCAGCGTGTGCGGATACATCACGCTCCCGGCCCACACCGCAAAGTTGCTCGCCACGAAGAACGACGTCGCGGCCAGCACCGGCCCGGCAATCACGCGGGTGACGTTCACCTTCCGGCTCAGCAGCACGCGCCCCAGCACCACGGCGCCGGCATACCAGGCCCAGGTTACCAGGTAGTCTGCAGGATGGAACGCGTAGTGGTAGGCAAAGACGGTGAGAAAGAAATCCGTAGCCATCAGCGCGAGCACCGGCCAAACCATCTCGCGCAGCGGCCGCTTCGCGCCGAAATACAGCAGGCCTCCGCCCACCGCGGTAAAGTTCATCCACGGATGCGGCACCACGCGGCTCACCACCGCCACAAGTATCAGCAGATATGCGCCCATCGTTCCCTCGTCTGCCCTGGAATCGAGCCTGTTCCCATTCTGCGGACCCGCGCTCCCGCGGTCAAGCGAAAGGCGTCATTTCTGTTCGTGGCCGCTCATGAACATCCCTTCGATCTCGTTCTGCGGTCCCACATATACCCATCCGCTCAGAGGAGGTGCGCCTTCGCTGTTGGCCGCCGCATACCCGAAGCGCAGATCCTGAAATTCCACCGTGTGCCAGTCCGGCTGCGGCGCGAAGCCTGCCCCCGGCGCCGCTACCGCCCCGCGATCTTCCACGACCGGCCACTTCGACCAGTCCAGATAAACCCTCCCCAGATACGACTGCTTCGCGGCGTCCACCGCCGGAGTCACCGGCGTCTTGTAGATCAGGTCGGCATAGTCGTTAGTCGTTACCTGGTCGGTCAGCGTGTTCACTGCCGCCGTCTGGTAATAGTCCTGCGTCTCCATGATCACCCGCCACGCAAAGGGGCTGGCGATGTGCGGCTCGGCGGCGGCGCGCAGCAGCGGCTCCCGGGTGTAGTCGCCGGTGCGCACCAGCTGAAGCGCGTGCAGGTGCTCGGCATTGCGCAGCCCCCACCACACCAGGACGAAGCTCAGCGCGGCAATCGCCCAGGTCCGGCCGCGAAACGGCTTCTTCCGCGCGCCGATCTCGCGATCCGCCAGGCCGAGAATCGAGGGAATCACCAGCGCCAGCAGGAGCGCCAGAAACATCCACGGATCGAAGATGAAGACGATGCTCCAGGCGTACCAGTGCGCACTGAAGGGCAGGAACGGCCGCGTCCCGTAGTTGTTCGTGAAGTCCAGCAGGGGATGGCTCAGCGCCGCAATCGTGGCAAAGAGCCAGATCAGCAGCCATCGCGGCGCGATCACCGGATCTTTCCGGCGCATGCGGTGCACCAGCCACACCAATCCCGTCGCCGCCAGGCCGATGACCGGCGTGAAAATCAGCGCGTGGGTGATGCCGCGGTGATGCTGCAGCTCGGCGACTGGACCTCGAAATCCCCACAGGATGTCGAGGTCCGCCGCCTCCGCCGCCAGGGTCATGGCCAGCGTGGCATACGCCGTTTTGCGATTGAAGCCGGAGCGCCCAAGGCAAGCTCCGGTCAGAAAGTGGGTGACAGGTTCCATGGGTTCGGCGGCAACCGGGGTGAAATCCCACCACAGAGTTCGCAGAGACAGCAGATAGTGTTCTCAGGATTCTCTGTGATCTCTGTGGTCGACTTCCATTACACCAGCTTCGCGTCCAGCGTGATCTGCGTGTTGCCCTTGAACAGCTTCGAGATCGGGCAGCCGTTCTTGGCGTTCTGCGCGGCTTTCTCAAAGCTGTCGGCGTTTGCGCCGGGTACCTTCGCCCGCGTGGTCAGGTGGATGGCCGTAATCGCAAAGCCGTCGTCGGTCTTCTCGAATTTGACCTCGGCCGTGGTTTCCAGCGATTCCGGCGTCAGGCTGGCATTGCCCAGCTGCGCGCTCAGGGCCATGGTGAAGCACCCCGCGTGCGCGGCCGCAATCAGCTCCTCGGGATTGGTCCCGATCCCGCTTTCAAAGCGTGTACTGAACGAATACTGCGTCTCCTTCAGAACCCCGCTCTGGCTGGAAATCGTGCCCTTGCCGTCCTTCAAACCTCCGCGCCAGACGGCGCTCGCCGTGCGTTGCATAGCTCTCTCCTTGTTGTGGTCGTGATGGAACGAAATTTCCCGGACCGAGTAATCCTTTGGATGCCGGAGAGCCGGGCGCCGGCTCATCTCCGGCATCGCCGCTCTTAAGCCGATGAGACCGGTTTCTATGATAAGGGAATCCCGGCTGCCGGTATCGTTCACAATCGGTCCTCGAAACTTTCCTGTCGCTCGCGTATCATGAGCTTTCGCTCGCCATGATGGATTACTGCATCGGGGTCGATTTAGGAGGAACCAACCTCCGCATTGCTGCGGTCACCCCCGAAGGCGAGCGCCTCGATCTCATTAGTCTCGCAACGCGCCTCCACGACGGCCCGCACCCCGTGCTCGACGACATGGCCGCCTCGATCCGCCAGATCATCGAACGCCAAAGCGGCCGGCTTCTCGGCGTGGGCGTCGGCAGCCCCGGGCCGCTGGAATTGCCTGCTGGCATCCTGCACCATCCGCCGAATCTTCCTGGTTTTGACGGCCTCAATCTCCGCACCGAGCTCGAGCGCCGCGTCGGCCGCCCCGTCGCCGTCAACTCTGACGCCAACCTCGCCGCCTACGGCGAATTCCTCCTCGGCGCCGGCAAATCGTGCAACGTCGACTCGCTGCTTGCGCTGACCCTCGGCACGGGAGTCGGTTGCGGCATCATTCTCGACCGCAAAATCTGGCAGGGCATGCAGGGTGCAGCCGGCGAATCCGGCCACGGTCCCATCGATCCCAACGGCCCGCCCTGTCCATGCGGCGCGCGCGGCTGCCTCGAAATGTACGCTTCGGCAACCGCCATCGTCCGCCGCGCCCGTGAGCTGGGGTTGCGCAGCCCCGATCAGGAAGACAATGGCGTTGCCGCGCCGCTGACCTCCTCCGCGGTGGCCGGCATGGCTTCTGCCGGCCATCCGCTGGCGGTCCAGGTCTTCGACGAGGTGGGCCGCGCTCTCGGCCTCTCCCTCGCCAACCTGGTGAACGCCCTCGACCTCCCGCTCTACGTCCTCTGCGGCGGCGTGGTTGCCGCATGGCCGCTCTTTGCCCCGCGCATGTTCGCTACCGTCCGCGAGATGAGCTACGTCTACCGCATGTCCATGGCCGCCGATCCCAATGTCTTCGAGCCGGGCAAGACGCACATCTGCGCTGCCGAAGTTGCCGACGCCGGAATCCTCGGCGCAGCCCTGCTGCCGCTCGCCGTCGAAGCCTCCGCCTCTGCCTGACGCGTCCCCTGTCCGGGGCGGCGTTCACACGTTTCTCATGGCCATGCTGTCCCACCCTGTGCTATAACCCTGCTCACCGCTGCGGTCCTTGCCGCCGTGCACGGAAATCTCGCCCAGGGCGCCTCTTCATGAAACTGCATACCGTATGTCCCGCGTCAATCCTGGTGATTGCCTTCGCCGCCGGTGTCTCCGCTCAAACCTCGCCGCCTCTCAAAATGGGATTGTGGGAGCACCAGGTCACCGTGCAGATGTCCGGCATGCCCAACGGCGTGGACTCGACGCGCACCATCGTGAAGCAGTCCTGCTTCACTCCCAATACCTGGAGAAACTCCCTGCAGCAGATGCAGTCTCACTCGAATACGGGCGGACTGAGCTGCTCCACGTCCAACATGCAGCAGGATGTCCATCACGTCGCCTTCGACGTGCAGTGCTCCACTGCCGCCCAGCCGGCTATTACAACCAACATGCACATCGAGATGAACTTCGACAGCGATGAAAGCATGCACGGCTCCACGACCACCACCATGAGCGGTCCCAACATGCCTCAGGGCATGTCGGTCAACACCACCATCAAGTCGAAGTTTGTGAATTC
>DATJQW010000122.1:0-26102 GCA_035505395.1 Acidobacteriaceae bacterium | reverse complement strand
GTGAGGCGATAGAGCTGCAGTTCGAGGATGGCGTCGATTTGCCGGTAGCTGAGGGTCAGAGTGGGATTGATCAGCGTGGCCGGATCGATGGCGTACTTCTTCGGATCGAGCTTCACGCCGGCCAGCGCCTGATCGCGGACGGTGATGGTCTTGTTGGAGAAGAACTGGAATAGATTCTCGCGGGCATCGGCGCGAGAGGACGATCCGCGGATGATCCTGATCACGCTGTCGAGGTGATCGAGGGCAATCTGATAGCCGAGCAGGATATGCTCGCGCTCGCGCGCCTTGCGCAGCAGGTAGGCGGTGCGGCGGCGTACGACATCCTGACGGTGATCGATAAAGACGCGGATGGCCTCGTGCAGAGGCAGCTCGCGGGGCTGGCCGTTGACCACGGCCAGGAAGATCATCGAGAAGCTCTCCTGCATCTGGGTGTGCTTGTAGAGCTGGTTGAGGACGATCTGGAGCTCGGCGCCGCGCTTCAGTTCGATGACGATGCGCATGCCGTCACGATCGCTCTCGTCGCGCACGTCGCCCACATCGTCGATCACCTTGTCGTTCACCAGCTCGGCGATGCGCTTGATGAGCGTGTTCTTGTTGACCTGGTAGGGGATCTCGCTGACGATGATGGCCTGGCGACCCTGGGTGAGGTTCTCGGTGGCGCACTTGGCGCGCATCAGGAAGCGTCCGCGGCCGGTTTTGTAGGCCTGGGCGATGCCGCCGCGGCCATAGATGAAGCCGCCGGTGGGGAAATCGGGTCCCTGCACGTGCTTCAGCACTTCGATGAGGCCGGCATGCGGGTTATTGAGCAGCTCAATGGCCGCGTTCACCACTTCGGTGAGGTTGTGCGGCGGGATGTTGGTCGCCATGCCGACCGCGATTCCGTTGGAACCATTAACGATGAGGTTGGGAATGCGCGAGGGCAGAACGGCGGGCTCGGGCGTGGACTCGTCGTAGTTGAGGCCGAAGTCCACCGTCTCCATCTCAATGTCGGCGAGCACCTCCCCGGCAATGCGCGTCATACGGCACTCGGTGTATCGCATGGCCGCAGGAGGATCGCCGTCGACAGAGCCGAAGTTCCCCTGACCATCCACCAGCGGATAGCGCATGGAAAACGGCTGCGCCATGCGCACCAGGGCGTCGTAAATGGCGGAGTCGCCGTGGGGGTGGTACACACCCATCGCCTGTCCGACCACCTTGGCGCACTTGGTGTACTTCTTGTTCGCCTGCAGCCCCATCTCGTACATGGTGTAGAGAATGCGGCGATGCACGGGCTTCAGCCCGTCGCGGGCGTCGGGCAGCGCGCGCCCGATGATGACCGACATCGAATAGTCGAGATACGACCGGCGCATCTCCTCTTCAATGTTGATGGGGACGAGGTTGGCAGCGCCGGGACCGGTTGGACCGTCGCCGGAATTGCCGCCGAGGGGAAGCTGTGGATTCTGTTCGTCGGGCATAGAAATCAGGTGGGCCGGAGGTTCGTGCGGCGAGGAACGTGAGCCGCTGACCAAAGACTTATCTTTATGATACGGGAAGAGTTAGCTCGGCACAAGGCGGCTTAGCCCTATGGAATCAGGGGGTTGGAAGGACTGGGTATCCAGGGGGCCTCCTGGGGGTTCCGAGGCCGCCCGAGATCATGCCTTGGCGACCACGTTGGAGCCTGCGCGATAGACGCGGGAGATGGCCCGCAGCACCGTCTTGAGGGGAAGTGCGCCATCCTCTGACGCAAACACGACTTCGCCGGTGCGCCTGGTGAGCGGGCGATAAACCCAGCGCGCAAAGAGGCAAAGATGATCGGCGAGGTCGCCGTGGCGGGCAGAATCGTGAGCGGCGCGGCGCCGCGAGCGAGGCTCAGGCGGGGGCGCGATCGCGGCCAGTGATTCCTGGAGACGCTGCTCGAGCTCGTCGCGTGAGGCCAGGGTCACCGCTGGCGCGGCGAGCGGAACAGCCTCCATCATGCCTGTCGGCTGTGCGAAGAGCGAGGTCGATCCGGCAGCTTCGTTGGGATGCCGCATGCCGGCGACTGAATAGAAGGCGGGACCGCGCAGCCAGCCCTGATCGAGGCGGAAGAGCGCGACGTGTTCCGGCAGCGCCGCAGACTGGATGATGACGGCATCGAGGTGCGCCAGCGGCCGCACTGCTTCAGGCATTTCCGAAGAGACGGCTTCGGCGCGGGCCACGCGCGCGTGCATTTCCGCGGCTTTCTCAAACTCCAGCAGCGCGGACGCGGACTCCCGCTCGCGCCGCAGCGCGTCGACCAGGCTTGCGCCGCGGGTGCGCAGGAAGCTTCGCACCGCCGCGGCCTCTTCCGCGTAGCGCGCATCGGTGCAGCCTTTAAAGCAGGGAGCGAGACACTTCTTCATCTCCGAATAGACGCAGCCGGGAAAAGCAGGATCGGGATCGAGATCGTCGGGGCAGCGGCGGAGTTTGAAGAGGTCGAGCATGTCCTCGAGAGATTTCTCCGCGGCGGCCCGCGACGGGAAAGGGCCATAGAGGTCGTCCATCGCGGCTTTTGTGACATGGCCGGTTACAAATACGCGCGGATAGGCGTTGTTGACGGTCATGCGCAGCAGGCTGGGCGGGTGCAGGTGCAGGCGCTTGCGAGCGCGGTCGCCGAAGGCTGCGCAGGAGGCCTGATAGAGGACGAGGAGCGATTCGAAATCCGACGCAGTCCGCGCGTATTCGATGCGGGCGACGCGGCCAGCAAGCTGCAGGCGTCTGGACTGGTCCGGGCGGGGATCGAGCAGGCGTCTGATGCGCCGCCTCAGGTTCGGGGTCCGGCTGATGTAAGGCTCAGAGGCCGGATCTGCAGCGAAGAGCGCGAAAACGCCGGGTGCAGCGGGGACATCGTCCCATGGGGGACGCGCGGCTTCCAGGATGATCTCCTGCGGAAACATCACTCTCCGGCGATGGTCATCCCGTCGATACGCAGCGTGGGCGCGGCCGTGGCAGAGCGGAAGACGAGATCGCTGCCGATGGCGGTGATATTGCGCAGCATCTCCATCAGATTGCCGGCGATGGTGACTTCCTGTACCGGATACGCGAACGCGCCGTTGTCGATCCACAGGCCGGCGGCGCCGCGCGAATAATCGCCGGTGACGAGGTTGACGCCCTGGCCCATGAGGCGCGTGACGTAGAGGCCGCGCTCGACGCCGCGAAGGATCTCGTCCGGCGACTGTTGGCCGGCCTCGAGGAAGAGGTTGCCGGCATCGAGGAATGGATTGCCGGCGAGGCCGCGTCCGGCATTGCCGGTGCTTTTGAGGCCAAGCTTGCGCGCAGCATAGACGTTGAGGACGTAGCTGCGCAGCACGCCGTTTTCGACGAGGACGGTGCGGCGGCTGGGCAGACCCTCGGCGTCAAAGGGCGAGGTGCCGAAGCCGCCGGGGAGGGTGCCGTCGTCCACGACGGTAACCGAGGTCGCGGCGACAGTTTCGCCGATTTTTCCGGCGAGGATAGACGCCCCGCGATAGACGGCATCGCCGGCAGCCGCGTCGAAGATCGCGCCCACCAGCCCACGGGCAACCTCGGGCGAGAAGATCACGGGCGCCTGCTGAGTGCTCACGCGGCGGGCATCGAGCATGCGGAGTGTGCGCCGAGCCGCTTCCCGGCCTATGGATTCGGGAGATTCGAGATCGCGAAAGGCGCGCGCCTGCGACCACCAGTAGTCGCGCTGCATTTCTCCGTTGGCGCCCTGGGCGATGGGACTGACGGCGATGGAGCAGTACGACGAGGTGTATTCGCCAATAAAATCGCGCGAGTTGGCAAAAACGCGACGGCCGGTGGCGGCGTCGAAACTGGCGCCGTCGCTGTTGATGATGCGGGTGTCGACGGCCATGGCGGCAGCTTCCGCGCGGCGCGCCCAGGCGATCCGCTCCTCGGTTGGCAGCGAGTAGACGTCGTCGTGATAGAGGGCGAGATCGCCGGAGAGCTGACCGAACTCAGCATTCTCGCCGAGACCGGCAAAGGGATCGACGGAAGCGACACGGGCCAGCGCGATGGCTCCGAGCACCAGATGCTCGATGCCTTCAGGAGTGAAATCGCTCGAGGATGTGCTGGCCACGCGAAAGCCGTTGTCGGCCTGGAGCAGGACGCGGAGGCCGACTCCGCGGGAGCCGGATTCTTTCAGCGTTTCCACTTCGCCCAGACGCACGGTGGTCGAGAACTCGTCGCCTTCGCGGATGGTAACTTCGGCATCGGAAGCGCCGGCGCGCAGGGCCCGGGCGACAATGTCGGCGGCGAGTTGGCTGAGTCGGATGCCCGATATCGCGGCCGCGGTCATCGACCTGTCCCGCCGACGGTCATGCGGTCCAGCTTAACGGTAGGCATGCCGACGCCAACGGGAACGCTCTGGCCATCCTTGCCGCAGGTGCCAATGCCCTCGTCGAGGGCGAGGTCGTTGCCGACCATGGAGACATGTTTCAGCGACTCCGGGCCATTGCCGATCAGGGTCGCGTCGCGCACCGGCGCGGTGACTTTGCCATCTTCGATCAGATAGGCCTCGGAGGCGGAGAAGACAAACTTGCCGCTGGTGATGTCCACCTGGCCGCCGCCAAAGTTGACCGCATACAGGCCGCGCTTGACGCTGCGCAGGATATCTTCGGGATCGTCCTCGCCGGCCAGCATGTAGGTGTTGGTCATGCGCGGCATGGGAATCTGCTGATAGCTTTCGCGCCGGCCGTTGCCGGTGGAGGGGATGCCCATGAGACGGGCGGAGAGCTTGTCGCTCATGTACCCCCGGAGGATGCCGTTTTCGATCAGGACGGTCTCCTGGGTCTCTGAGCCTTCGTCGTCGACGTTCAGCGAGCCGCGGCGCGAGGGCATGCGGCCGTTGTCGACCACGGTGACTTTGGAACTGGCGACCGAGCGGCCGATGAGACCGGCAAAGGCAGAAGTCTTCTTACGGTTGAAGTCAGCTTCGAGGCCATGGCCCACCGCTTCGTGGAGCAGGACGCCGGGCCAGCCGGGTCCGAGCACCACTTCCATTTCGCCGGCGGGCGCGGGCACCGCACCCAGCTGCAGGACGGCGGTGCGAGCCGCTTCGGTAGCGAAGAATTCCGGGCCTTTCGCGCCGGTAAAGTAGCCGATCTCCACGCGGCCGCCGCCGCCGGAGGTGCCGCGGGCGGTGCGTTCGCCATCTTTGGCGAGCACAAAGACGCTCATGCGGGCGAGCGGCTGCGTGTCGCTGGCAAAGGTGCCGTCGGAAGCGGCAATGAGGATACGGCGCAGCTCGTCGGCATAGCTGGCGCGGACCTGCGTGATGCGGCGGTCGTAGCGGCGGGCGGCGCGATCGGCGCGCATGACCAGATCCAGCTTGGCGGAGAGGTCGGTGTCGAGCTCCGCGGCGGGAGCGGGATAGAGGTTGGGGGTGCTGGTCTCAGTGAATCCCTGAACCGGCTGTTTTGCGGGCCCGCTGGCGATGAGGGCAGCGGTGCGGGCGGCGCGCAGGAGGCGGTCGGCGCTGAGGTCGTCGGTGTAAGCGTAGCCGGTGCGTTCGCCGCTGACGACGCGCACGCCGCAGCCGGCGCTGACGCCCTGGCTGGCGGATTTCAGAATGGATTCGTCGAGCCCGAGAGACGTGGCCGCAACCGACTCAAAATAGAGATCGGCGTAGTCGCCGCCGGCGGAAAGCGCCTCGCCGAGGCAGCGTTCGAGGAGCCGTTCGGTGATGCCAAACTTCTCGAAAAAGTATCGTTTGTGATCCACGCAATCTCCTCGCCGATACAGCCCAATTCAACCGCGGCGGGCCGCCTTGCCCCCGGTCCCCTTACTCCAGATGATGCTCTTTTTATTCTTAATCAGAAATGCATGGCCCGTCGAGGAGAAATATGGCAGTATCGGTAACGATGAGGAAGACCCTCCTGCTGTTGGCGGCTCTGCTGCTGACGGTGCCTGTCTTTGGTGCGAAGCATCATCACGCGCACCCGGCGGAGCATCACGCGAAAAATCAGAATTTCCCGAAGAAGCGGGAAAAGAATCCGCAGTTCAAGCAGGCCACCGGGCGCGAGCACTACAAAAAGCCGGCGGAAGATCATCCGAAGAATCCGAACCTTCCGAAGCATCAGAAGCGCAAGCACACGCACAAGTCCTGACCGGCGGGGATTTGCGGGCGCTGCGGTTGGCAGTATGCCCGGTCTTCTGCTCCAGGCGATGCTCTCTGATCTCTTCATCAGAATTGCGTGGCCGGGCCTGGGGAGTTATGGCAGTATCAGGTACATGAAGAAAACTCTCCTGCTGTGCCTGGCCATGCTGATTGCGACACCGGCTTTTGCCGCGACGCATCACAAGCACCATCATCACCATCACCACAAGACCAGGAGCGCCACGCCGAACCACCAGGGCTGAGCCGCGCGGGGGCACATCCCCGCGCCCGTCGCACGCTGTTGCCGCTTGACCCCGGCCGGTCGAATTGTGTAACCCTTCTGCTATGAGCACTGCAACGGTTTCCGTCTCCGAGACCGATCCGCGCTATCCGGTCGGCAGGTTCCGCCGCGCGGACGCCAATGTCACCGACCACGCCGCTGCCATTGCCACGCTTGCGGCGCTGCCAGAGAATCTGCGTGCGGCGCTCGATGGCCTGAGCGATGCCCAGCTCGAATCGCCCTACCGCGAGGGCGGCTGGACCGTCCGCCAGCTGGTTCATCACCTCGCGGACAGCCACATGAACGCCTATATCCGGATCCGGCTGGCGCTCACCGAGGACTGGCCGACGATCAAGCCCTACGAGGAGAAGGCCTGGGCGCTGCTCTCCGACGCGAAGACCGCGCCGGTGGGCATTTCGCTGGAGCTGCTGGAGCCTCTGCATCGCCGCTGGACGCTGCTGCTCGGCTCGCTCAGCCCTGAGCAGTGGCAGCGCGGCTACACCCATCCGGAAAACGGACGCCAGACGATTGCCGAAGCCGCGGCCCTCTACGAGTGGCACTCGCGGCACCACGTGGCGCACATCACGGAATTACGAAAGCGTAACGGCTGGTAAGGTTTTTGTTGCCTCGGGGCTGACCGGGCGCGGAACATCGGGACAGATGCCCGTCTCTTTCGTCCACCAGGCCGCTCCGCTGGATGCCGCCAGGCTCGCACACGCCGTCGAAGAGTTCCTCGCGGCGCATCCGCACGCGACGATCATGGAAGATGGCCGGCTGCTCTTCGATCTGCGGCTGGCCCGGTACTCCATCAGCGCCGAGCATGGCCGCTGCCTCTTGCATCTGTGGTCGGAGGAACGCAATGTGGTGCGCACGGTTTCGGGCGTGGAACCGCGCCGCGAAACCCTTCGCCTGGAGACGCGGCGCTTCGGACAGACGAAGCCGCAGACGTTGACCCTGGTTCCCGATCCGGACTGCCGCACGCCGACGGTGCGCGATACGGCGCGCAGGCGGTACGCACGGGCGCTGGAGCAGGCGCTGGCTGCCAGTTTCCCCGGCTGGAACGTGGAGAACTTTCGCACTGCGACAGATCTCGAAAACAGCTTCGGCCCCGCCTGCGCACGAGGCGTATTAACGCGCGGGCGGGCGGCATGGGCGGTGATCGGCGTCGGCCCTGAAGAACCCGCCACGGTGATCGAGGGCGTGCTCACGCTGGGGATTCTGTGGCTGGCGTACTGCCGGGAACATGGCGATGGGCGACGCGTCTTTCACGGACTGCGCGTGGTGGTGCCGCGAGGATGCGCCGCAGTTTCCCTGGGGCGCATGGCATGGCTCAACCCAAACCTGGCGCAGTGGGAGCTCTTCGAGATGGACCTGGCCAGCAGGGAACTGACAGCGTGCGCGATTGCGGATACCGGGAACCTGGCCGTGCAGCTGGCTCACGCTTTTGACCCGCAGGCGGCCCTGGAGCGCTGCGCGACGGGCGTCTCTCATCTGCGCGCGGCGTTGCCGCCGGATTTGCTGGACGCAACCGAGATTCGTCCGCGAAGCGCAACGGAGATTGGCTTCGCGCTGCATGGACTCGAATATGCCCGGGTGCGGCACGGCCTCGCGCCGGGATCATTCACCCACCAGGACGAGATCAGCTTCGGCGCCGGGCCGAGCGAGACGCGGCTGGACGACACGACCGAGGACATGTTTCTCGATCTGATGGACCGCCTGATGCGGGGACGCCATGCTGCCGCCCTCGCGCGCGATCCGCTGTACCGGTTGCAGCCGGAGCGCTGGCTGGAGTCGGTGCTGCGGCCCGATCTGTCGGTGCTGCACGCGGGTCTGGGCAGCGCACCGGTCTATTCGCAGGTTCCGGCGTTCGCGTCGGCGAGCCGCACCCTCCTCGATCTGCTGACGGCAACCGGGCAGGGGCGTCTGGCAGTACTGGAGCTGAAGACGGACGATGATCTGCACCTGCCTCTGCAGGCGCTGGACTACTGGGCACGCGTAAGGATGCTGCATCGCGCCGGAGATTTGCAGCGGCAGGGATATTTTCCAGGCATGGAGCTTTCCGAGGAGGATCCGCTGCTGGTGCTGGTGGCGCCGGCCCTGCATATTCATCCGGCAAACGAGACGGTGTTGCGGCATTTTGCGCCGAAAGTACCATGGGAGCTGATCGCGCTCGACGAGCACTGGCGGCAGGAGTGCCGTGTAGTGCTGCGGAAGCGAAGCGGCTCGGGAATCGGGTAGTCTGGCGGTACCCAAGCCATGTGGCTCTCCTCTTTTCTGCTCGCGCTGTGTCTCGGCTCCCTCGGCTGGTCTCTGCGCAGGGACGTGGCCGACTACCGCACCTTCAAACTGCTCACCAAAACCTCTGAGCGGCAGAAGCGATATCGCAAATGGGTGCTGAAAAGCTTCCTGCTCTTCAGCTGCACCCCGGTGGCGGCACTGGCGATCCTGGGCCGGCTGGGTGGGCTGGTCGAGCTTCCCCGGGAGTTCCGTCCGTTGTTCGGCGCGCTGAACGCTCACGCGCCCGCAGCTTCCACCCTCAGCCCGAGTTTAGTGGGCTCTTTCCTGGGGGCGCTGGCCGCTGGACTCATTGCTGGCGTGCTGATGCCCCGGCTGCTGCGGCGCCGCGCGAAGCCGATACAGGTGGGCGACATTGCAGCCCTGCTGCCGCGCAATGGGGCGGAGACGGCGTGGACCGCGCTGCTGTCTGTCAACGCCGGGGTGGGCGAAGAGCTGTATTTCCGGCTGCTGCTGCCGCTGCTGCTGGTATCGGTCTGCGGCAATGCGCTTGCGGCATTCGTCATCGCCGGGCTGATTTTTGGTGCGGTGCATTTCTATCAGGGGGTTGCCGGCATCCTCGCCACCACGATCATCGGCGGAGCGCTGGCAGCGTTATATCTCTGGACGGGCAATCTGTGGGTTGCGGCCGCTGCGCACGCACTGCTGGATCTGGTGGGGCTGGTGATTCGTCCCACGATTCAGCGGCTGGTGGCGCGGAGTACGGCAGTCCGAGCCTGATGCTTCCGGAAGCAAAGAAAAAGCGGGACAGGGAGTGCTCCCTGTCCCGCTGTGGTCCCGCCTGGTTTACTGCTGCGGTTGCAGCACCACGTAGAGCGTGGCGCCCTGGCGGTAGATAAGCAGCAGGACAGGCTGGTCGCCGGTGCCGGCGGCCGCCGCCTGGTACTCATCCACGTTGTGTACCGGTTTGTGGTTGACTTCCTGGATCACGTCGCCCTGCTGGATGCCGGATTGCGCAGCCGAGCTGTTGGGATCGACCTGGGCGACAACCACGCCGTTGACGCTGGGCGGCAGGTTCAGCTGCTGCGCGATGTCCGGAGTCAGCGCCTGGACCTGGAGGCCCTTGAGCGCAGTGCCCGGCCCTGCGTTGGCCGCTTCCTCGCCTTTGCCGTTGCTGGGCAGGGTGCCGAGGGTGATGTCCTTCTCGAAGGTAGTGCCTTTGCGGAAGATCTCCAGATGGACGGTGGTGCCGGGAGCAGTTTCCGAGGTCATCACGCTCAGTTCGTCGCGATCGGTCACGTTCTGGCCGTTGTATTTGAGGATGATGTCGCCGCGCAGGATTCCGGCTTTGGCCGCCGGGCCGCCCGCGGGCACGTCAGCGACAAGGGCGCCACCGCCATGAGTGAGGCCAAAGGCCTGAGCGACGGCCGGGGTAACGTCCTGGATGTCTACGCCGAGGTAGCCGCGCGTCACCTTGCCGTGTTCGACGATCTGATCGAGCACGTTCACCGCCATATCGATGGGGATGGCGAAGCCGATGCCTTCGTTGCCGCCGCCGTTTTCGCCGGAGATGATGGCGGTGTTGATGCCGATGAGGTCGCCATGAAGATCGATGAGGGCGCCGCCGGAATTGCCGGGATTGATGGCGGCGTCGGTCTGGATGAAGTTCTCGTAGTGCTCGATGGCTCCGCCCATAGCGCGCCGGGTGGCGCTGACGATGCCCATGGTGGCGGTTTCGCCGATGCCGAAGGGATCGCCAATGGCGAAGACCGAGTCGCCGACCTTCAGGTTGCTGGAATCGCCGAGTGTCAGCGTGGGCAGATTGGTGGCGTCGATCTTGAGGACGGCGATGTCGGTTTCGGGATCGGTGCCGACGAGCTTCGCCTTGTACTGCTGGCGGCTCTGGGTGGAAACCGTGATCTCCTGCGCGCCGTCAACCACGTGGTTGTTGGTGAGGATGTAGCCGTCAGGATTGATGATGACGCCGGAGCCGAGGCTCTCTTCGCGCTGCGACTGCGGCTGCTGTTGCTGCTGCATCGGCCCCATTTGTCCGCCGAAGAACTGCTGGAAGAAAGGATCCATGAAAAAGGGCATCTGGTTCCGCTGCTTCACCACTTTGGTCGAAGAGATGTTGACGACGGCAGGCAATGCGGGATCGATCACGGACGAGTAGCCGTTTTTAAAGTTGCTCAGGTCGATGGGGGCGGGATCGCGATCGAATTTCAGTGGGACCTTCGTGCTGCTCTCATTGCCGCCATTGTCGGGCATCTGAATGATGCCGGCGCGCAGGACGCCGCCGGCCGTGAGCAAGGCAATGGCAACCGCGGCAAAGATGCCCCAGCGTGTCTTGCGAACTGATTCGTTGGTCATTCTCTCTCCTCTGTATTGTCGGCGCGCATGGCGCACCGTTCGTCGTTCTGCCGGGCTGAGCCCGGGGATTTCGCCCCGCTTCAGGGCAAATTTGTGTGGCCTTTGTTCACCGGGAAGCCCGGGCCGGCGCCAGGAGTGTTTGCCGCCCCGCGAGAAGCCGTCCCGGGGGCGAACGATTGCAGCACGCGCAGATAGTGGAACGTGTCTTCGCGGGAGAGCACGCCCATAATCTGCCGGTCCACCAGGACCGGCAACTGGTTGACCCCGTCGCGACCCATCTTATCGAGCGCGGCCCACAGGCCGGTTTCCGGGGTGACTGCGTCCAGCCGCTCGACGGGAGTCATGACCTGTTCGGCGGTGGTGGTGGGCCACGCCGGACGCGGCACGGTGCGAATCGCTTCGATGGTGATCAGACCCTCGCCGCCCATTCCCGCGTCAACAACAAAATAACGGCTGCTGCCGGCCGCGACAAAATGGTCCACGAGGTCCTGGAGGGTGGTTATGCCGGGGACGCGGGGGAAATCGCGGCGCATCGCGTCCGCAACGCGGTGCTCGCCTACGAGAGCCCTGGCGGATTCAAGCTGCAGCTGTGCCCCCGCCGCGCTTTCCAGATACCAGCCGATGAAGGCAATCCAGAGACCCCCGGTGAAGTGGCCGAGGAAAACTTCCCATACCCCCCAGAGGATCAGGACGAAGCCGAAGAAGCGTCCCGTGACCGCGGCCACGGCGGTGGCGCGCCGGTAAGCTCCGGTGGCGCGCCAGACGATGGCCCGGAGCACCCGGCCGCCGTCGAGGGGAAATCCCGGGATGAGGTTGAAGATGGCGAGGGCGAGATTGAGCAGGGCCAGATACTTGGCGACGGCGAACCACGCGGGCGCGCCGGCAAAGAGCGGCTCAAGCTCCCAGAAGAGGGCAGCCAGCGCGAAGCTGACCAGCGGGCCGACGATGGCGATCCAGAATTCGGCGCCCGCGCTGGGCGGCTCGGAAGCAATCTGCGCGACGCCGCCGAAAAGAAACAGCGTGATGCGAGGCACCTGCAGGCCGTATGCCTGGGCGACGATGGAGTGGCCGATTTCGTGAACCAGCACGCTGGCAAAGAGCAACAGCGCGGTCACGACACCCATCACCCAGTATTCCCCGGTGGTTCCGGCGCGGAACTCGTACGGATAGTAACTGACGGCCAGCATCCAGGCGAGCAAACCGACAATCAGAAACCAGGAATAATCCAGATCGACCGAAATGCCGAAAATCCGCCCGATCGGGATGGCATGTCGAAACACGTTACCTCCCATGCAATTAGACGCACGACAACGCAGGCGTCTCAGGCCTGGGACGAAAATATGACGAAGAATGGGATGCTTGCCCACCCTGGAGCGTGAATCGGAGGCTCTTCGGTTCGTGGAATGCTGTCGGAGCCTCCGCAGCAGCGCCAGGCCCGGTACAATCCAGGGAGACGCCATGAAATGCATCGGGGCGGCAGAGCGTGATCGGGAATCTGTTCCGCAAAAAGCGCGACGAAAATGAAGGGGATCGCCCCACACTGCTGACGGGGCCGAGAATTCCCCGTCACTCGAGCGGCTGGGAAGCGCTGCTCAAGCACCTGCGCGAGGAAAGCGGATTGCGGGTGCTGGATATCGGTCCGACGTCGCCGCAGAACATCAATTTTCTCACCGGGATGGGCCATAGCGTCTATATGGCCGACGTGGTGCACGAAGCACTGCGCGGCGGCTGGGAACTGCCCCCGCCTGAGGGCGAAGATAAACCGGGCTTTAACATTCCCGGCTTTTTCGAACAGAATCTTAATTTTCAGGGGCGCGAGTTCGATGTGGTGCTGCTGTGGGCGACGCTGGACTACATCCCCGAAGCCCTGACCCCGGCGCTTATGCAGCGATTGCGTGCTGCCACTCACCCGGGCGGCAGGGTACTGGCGATCTTCCACAGCAAGGCGACCGGCCCGTACACGGCTTACTGCCGCTATCACCTTACCGATACCTCGGAAATTCAGATGCAGGAGGCCGAGCCCTTTCCGGTGCTCCGCGTCTACACCAACCGGCAGATCGAGCGGCTCTTCGAAGGATTCTCCGCGAACCGATTCTTCCTCGCCAAAGACAACCTGTACGAGGTGATCATTACGCGCTGAACCGGCCCTGGAGAGCTATGCAAGATATTCGCGGATGAAGGGATCTTTCGAGTGCACCAGCTCCGCGGTCGAGCCGTCGAAGACCAGGCGCCGGTTGTGCAGCATCAGGAAACTGGTGTGGGGATCGGCCTGGTGCGGGGGCAGCGGTTCCATCCGATTCTTCTCGCGGCTGAAGCGGTGCGTCGCCAGCATAAAGGCGTCCTGCAGGCGGTGCGTCACTACCAGGGAGCTGGTGCGGGAGACATCGCGCTGCTTCATGACCAGCTCGATGATGGTCGTCGAGGTAATCGGGTCGAGGCCGCCGGTGGGCGAGTCGTAGAGGATGAGCCTGGGATTCGTCACGATGGCGCGGGCGATGGCAACGCGGCGACGCATGCCTCCGGAGAGCTGAGAGGGAAACTTGTACAGAGTCTCTTCCAGTTCCACGAAGCGCAGGGCTTCGGTGACGCGGCGGGTGATCTCGTCGTCCGGCAGGTGTTCCTCCAGCAGCCGGTAGCCGACGTTGTCGCGCACGTTGAGGGAGTCGAAGAGGGCACCCTCCTGGAAGACGGTTCCGATGGAGCCGCGCAGCTGAAACAAATCCTGTTCGCGCAAGGCGCTGATTTCTTCGCCGAAGACAATGATGCGGCCGGAGTCGGGACACAGAAGACCGTTGACCAGCTTCAGGAGCACGCTCTTGCCCACGCCGGCAGGGCCGAGGAGGATGCGGGTTTCGCCGGGGCGAACGCGAAAGGATATGTTCTCGAGCACCGGCTCGGGACCGAAGCTGATGGTGACGTTGTCGAAAGCAACGACGGCCTCGTCCGGCGATCCCGGCGGCGGTGCGGGTTCGAGCAGGGTTGCGGCTCCGCTGGCGCCCACCGGGGTCACCGTCCGAAGATGCCGATCATGAACCGGCTGATGAGGAAGTCCGTGGCGATGATCAGCACCGAGGAAACGACCACCGCCTGTGTGGTGGAACGGCCCACGCCCTGGGTGCCGCCGCGGGTGCGCATGCCGTAGAAGCAGCCGATGGTGGCGATGATAAAGCCGAAGAAGATGGGTTTGACGAGCCCCTGGAGGATGTCGGGGTACTGGAGCGACTGGTAAGCGATGTGGAAGTACTGGGAGCCGTTCTGGCCGAGCATCACCACGGAAACCATGCCGCCGCCGAGGATGCCGACGGTGTCGGAGATGATGACGAGGAAGAAGAGCATCACGATGGTGGCGACGATGCGCGGCATGACCAGCTTCTTCAGCGGATCGGTGCCCAGCGAGCGCATGGCGTCGATCTGCTCGGTGACGATCATCGATCCCAGCTCGCTGGCCATGCCCGAGGCATTGCGGCCGGAAACCATCAGCGCGGTGACCACCGGGCCGATCTCCTTGATCATGGAAAAGCTGACCAGCTGCCCGGTGAAGTCGGTGGCGCCGAACTGGGTGAGCGTGGAGGAAGACTGCAGGGCCAGCACGCCTCCCAGGAAGAAGCCGGTGAGGATGACGATGGGGAGGGAGCCGACGCCGATGGTGTCGGCCTGCATAAAGATCTCGGTGCGGTAAAAGGGGCGGCGAAAGAGATTGCCGAGCGCGCGAGCCGACAGCAGGGCGTAATCCTGCACAGCCAGCACCCCGCGCTTTGCGGCGGCGTCAATGGTTTCCAGGGCCATAGTCCAGCTACCGCGGATTGGATGCCGAAGCCGTGGCTTCCGCTCCGAAGTTTGAGCGTAGCACAGGAAACGCGCCCGGCGAACAGCGCCCGGCGTTCAGCGTACACCACTCAGGAGTGCCGGGGACCCTGATTCCCCGGGGCGCTAGAATCCGGGCAGGAGTTTGTATGACGAAGAGAGCGGTAGTTCTGGCGGCGGCAGGTTTGGTCTGCGTCGCGATGGCGAGCGCGCAGACGATCCAGGTAGACAGGAACAACCGGACCATCGCGGTGACGGCATCGGACAAAGCGTCAGCCGAGGCCGACGTGGCCACCGTGACCGTGGGCTTCCAGATTTACGCTCCGGATGCGGCGACGGCCTACAGTCACGGATCGGAAATGTCGAATGCGATCATGGATGCGCTGAAGAAGGCAGGCGTGGCCGACAAGTCGATCGAGAGCCAGGATCAAAAGCTGAATTACACCGATTTCCCGGAGTACGAGAAGAGCACGCCGGAGGAGCGGGCGCAGAAACAGTTCACGCTCTCGCAGAGCTGGACGGTGCGGGTTCCGGCCACAGACGCCGCTGCAACCCTGCACGTCGCCATCGAGGCGGGTGCGAACCAGAGCGGCAATATCGATTGGGATGTGGCCGATCACGACGCCCTGCAGGCGAAGGCGGCAGAGAAGGCGCTGGAGCATGCGCGCGAGATTGCCACCCGAATGGCCGCGGGCCTGGGCGCGCACCTCGGGCCGCTGATCTATGCGAGCAATCAGACGCCGGTGCAGAGGATGTTCAACACAATGAGCTCTGAAGCAGCCAGCAGGATTGGAGCGCCGCCACCGCCGGCGCCCGTGCCTCTCGCCATCCGGCCGCAGGAGGTCGAGGAGACGGCAACCGTGTATGCGGTCTTCGCGATCGAGTAAGGCGGCTTATTCGCGGTTGCGCTTGCGGATCTCGATGTTGAGGCGCTTGATCTTCTGGTTGAGGGTGGAGAGCGGAATGCGGAACTGCTCAGCCGCTTCGGTCTGGTTCCAGTTGCAGCGCTCCAGTTTGTCGACGATGATGCGCCGTTCGATGTCCTCGATGATGTCGAAGAGGGACGCATCCGGATTGTGTTCGAGCAGGCTGCTGGAGTAGCTGGAACCGGTGAGATGGCCGGGAAGAAGATCGGCGCCGATGGTGGCCCCGGAGGACAGCACCACGCCGCGCTCCACGACATTCTCCAGTTCGCGAACGTTGCCAGGCCATTCGTAATCCACCAGAGCGCGCATGGCGTCCGGGGTAAAGCTGCGGGCGGCCAGGCCGTTTTCTTCAGAGAACCGGCGCAGGAAGTGGGCGGCGAGCAGCGGGATATCTTCGCGACGGCTGCGCAGAGGAGGTAATTCGATGGCGATGACGTTGAGGCGGTAGAAGAGGTCTTCGCGGAATTTGCCTTCGCGGACCTGTTGGCGCAGATCCACGTTTGTGGCGGCGATGATGCGGACATCGACCTGGATCTCCTGCACGCCGCCCAGGTGCATGAAGCGGCGATCCTGCAGGACGCGCAGGATTTTGGCCTGCGTATCCATGCCCATGGTGCCGATCTCATCCAGAAACAGCGTGCCGCCGTTGGCCACTTCGAACAGGCCCTTTTTGGCGGCGATGGCCGAGGTAAAGGCGCCCTTCACGTGGCCGAAGAGCGTCGATTCCAGCAGATCGGTAGGCATGGCGCCGGTGTTGACGGGAACGAAAGGCTTGTCCTTGCGCGGCGAGTTGGAGTGCAGGGCCTTGGCGATCAGCTCCTTGCCGGTGCCGCTCTCGCCCTGGATCAGGACCGTGGAGCGCGTGGGAGCAACCTGCGCCACCAGATCGAAGATGCGCAGCATCGCCTCGCTCTTGCCCACGATGTTGGGAAAGTTGTAGCGCTGGCGCAGCGCGCGCTTGAGCTGGACGTTCTCTTCCTCGGCGCGGTACCGCGCGATGGCGGCGCGGATGTCGGCAAGCAGCTTCTCGTTGTCCCAGGGCTTCTGAACGAAGTTCTGCGCGCCGCCGCGAATGGCGTCGACGACGTTGCCCACCGTGCCGTAGGCGGTGATCATGATGACCGGCAGCGCGGGCTGGCGCTCGCGGATGGTGCTCAGGATCTCGATGCCGTTGCGGCCGGGCAGGGCCAGGTCGAGCAGGACCAGATCGAAGGGCTGCTCGGCGATGCGCTCCACACCCTGCTCGCCGTTCTCGACGGATTCAACCGCGTAGCCCTCCAGCGAGAGCAGCGTCTCCAGCGACTCGCGGATGGCGGCTTCGTCGTCGATGATGAGGATGCGCGGCGCACCCTCGGCGCCAGCGGCGGCGCCGTTGATCGTTGCGGCCATGATTCCTTCAGACATGGGCCGGCTTCCTCAGCATCGGAAACTCGAGATGAAAGGTGGTTCCCTGTCCCAGCTGGCTCTCCACATGGATCTTCCCCGAGTGCTCCTGAATGATTCCATAAGTGACGGCAAGGCCGAGTCCGGTGCCGCGCGGCTGCCCGTCCCTGCGCGATGTCTTGGTGGTAAAGAACGGATCGTAGATGCGGCGCAGGTGCTCGGGCGCGATGCCGGAGCCGCTGTCGGCAATGGAGACGCTCACATGTCCGTTCATCTCCGTGGACACGCGCAGGGTTCGCGCTTCGCCCGCACCGGTCATCGCATCCCTGGCGTTGAGAAACAGATTCAGGAAGACCTGCTGCAGCTTGCCCGCATTGCCGAGGATGGCCGGCAAATCCTGCATCAGGCTGGTCTCGATACGAATCTGGGCCGTCTTGAACTGATGTTCCAGCAAAGTAAGCGTCTCCCGGATGATCGCGTTCACATCCGTTTCGCGAAACTCAGCGCCGCCGGTACGCGAGAAGTTCAACAGTCCGTTGACGATCTCCGAAGCGCGGAAGGTCTGCTGAGTAATCTTCTCCAGCAGCGGCGCCAGCCGGTTATCGCCGCGCAGTTGCCGCGTGAGCATCTGCGTATACGACGAAATCACCGCCAGCGGCGTGTTCACTTCGTGGGCCACGCCGGCGGCGAGCAGACCGATGGAGGAAAGCTTCTCGGCCTGGGCGAGCTGACCTTCCATCTGCGTCTGATCGGTGATGTCGTCGATCAGGATGATGCGGCCCACGATGCGCAGATCGCGTGCGATGAGGGGCGCAATGGCGATGTTGGCGATGCGCGTCTCTTCCGGACCGGTCTCCAGCCGGA
The DNA here is from genome assembly GCA_035505395.1 of Acidobacteriaceae bacterium. Classification (GTDB taxonomy): domain Bacteria; phylum Acidobacteriota; class Terriglobia; order Terriglobales; family Acidobacteriaceae; genus Palsa-343. The sequence continues at coordinate 8,164 of DATJQW010000122.1, read as the reverse complement.
ACTTGTAGAAGTTGTGCACCCCCGGCTGATCCCTGACGCGATGGAACTCTTCGACCAGGTCGCGGGGAAAGACGGATTCAAGCGGCTGGCGCAGCGCGTCCCTGCGCGGCAGGGCGAACATCACTTCCATCTGCGAATTCCAGCTCTCGATGCGCTCCTCGGGGTCGACCGCCAGGATGCCCACATTGATCGATTCGACGATGTTTTCGTTGAACTCCTTCAGCTGCTCGTATTCGACGATTTTTTCCTCGAGGCTGGCGTAGAGCCGGGCGTTTTGCAGGGCGATGCCGATGTAGCCGGCGAGGGATTCAAGCAACTCCATGTCCTCGCTGGAGAGGAACTCGCCGCCCGCGCGGCGCCCGAGACCGATGACGGCAATAGTGCGGTCCTGCACCTGCCAGTCGCGCGCTCCCGGCACACCCACACGGCAGGGTAGGAAGTAATTCATGTCGAGCACGGCGACCGAAGTCTGCTGGGACGGCGTCAGGTGCAGCGCCAGCTGCGGATTCTCGAGGAACATGTGGCTGCGCGCGCCTGGACGATCGAAGTCGAGGAATCCGAGGTCGAGATTGGCGGTATCGATCGTCGCCGGCAAGCCGTGTTCCCCAGCCAGCCGGTAGCTTCCCGGGGCATCGGATAGGAAGACGCCCACCCGCTCCACGAGCAGCGTGCGCGGCAGGCGATCCACGATGGCGTGCAGCAGCGCTTCAAGATTCGTGAACGAGCTGAGGCCGCGGCCGAAGTCGATGAGCGTGGCCCGGTAGTCGTAGCTTTGCCGGTCGAAGACGCGGTCCACACGCCCCTGGATGGAGCGCTTGAGCGGATCGAAGAGCAGCGCGGTGATGATGATGGCCGCCATCAGGCCCCACACGCCGGCGCCGGGCAGGCGGGTATGCACCACCTCCGCGGCCACTGCGACCAGCGCGAAGTAGACGCCCACCAGCGCCGCGGTAGCCAGCGTGTAGGTGACCCCACGCTTAAAGATGAGATCGACATCCATCATCCGGTAGCGGACGATGGCCCAGCTGAAGGTGAGCGGCAGAAAGACCATGCAGATGCCGGCCAGCTTGGTGAGCCCGTCGGGCATGAGCAGGTCGGCCAGGTAAGGGATGGCGACCAGCAGCGTGAAAGGCGCTACGGCCAGCACAGTGCCGCGCGTGATCCACTTCAGCTGCTGCCGCTCCAGCGGGGCCTCAGCCTGGCGGTAGTGCACATAGAAGACTGCCGCCGCCAGCACGTAAAACAGCGCCTGATAACCGGTCGATGCCTGGTCCAGGCGATGCCTCAGCAGCTCTGTGGCTGCCCATAGCTGAACGGCCAGAACCTGCAGGGTGACGAGGATAGCGCCCGGCAGATAGGTGAGCATCACCAGCGGGGTGTTGCGGCGGCGGCGGCCGTTCGAAAACACCAGCGCGAAATGGAGAAAAAGCGCCGGCTGCAGCGCATTGGCGGTGATGCCGCTCCAGTAGACTATCCAGTCGAACTCGTTGAACTTGCCTGTGTACCAGAACGAGTAGAGGACGAAGGAAACCAGGCAGAAGAGGTAGAAATGGGTCGCGTGGGGGGCGGTCCAGCGCCGCAGCAGCACATACAGGCCAATACCCAGGTAGATGAGCGCGATGAGCCGGAATCCCTGGTTGAAGCTGTGATCCTGGGGCACCAGGTCCACCTGCACGTCGGGCAAACGGACGCCGTCCCGCATCAGGGTGTAGTGGATTGTGTTCCAGGGACCGACCCGCCACATTTCGCGCGTCAGCTGGGCGACGCGCGTCGTTGGCAGCGGTGTATCCAGGGCTGAGGCTCGCGCTCCCTCCAGCAGATCGCCGGCCTTAACGCCGGCACGCTCCCCGGGGCTGTCAGGCGGAACGCGCTGCGCCACCAGGGCGCCATGACCCTCGATCCACCAGACGCCGTCGGTGGGTGTCTGGTACTTGTTTTCCTGGGAAAGATTGAATCCCGCAAAGACGATCGCCGCCGCGGTCATCAGCGCCAGCAGGACGGCAGTAATGCGGGTTTGGAAGGATCGTTGCATCGTGCGAGATGGACGCGAGCAGCTTCTCGCTTCGGGGGAGACTGGGGACCGACAGGCTATCGTCCGAGGCGGGATTCGCCGATCAAGTGGCTATGGTGCAAACCATCGGCCACGGCCGGGCGCGGATACAGTTTTTTTCATCTGCGATATCTAATTGAAAAAGTGGAAGATATCTCCAGAGGCTCGGGCTGGGAAGCGTATCCTGCCGTGCCGAAATACCAAAAGTTGGTCTAAGGATATGAAAAATCATATCTTGCTGCCGGGTCAGCGCTTCTGTTGGCTGCTCCGCAGCTTACGAGTGATGCTCGTCGGCATGCTGACGAGTGGCCCAGATAATGCTCCCGAGGAAGATCACTGCAAAGCTGCCGATCACCAGTGCGGCCATGGTCGTACTCTCCGTGCTGTGAAGTGGTCCGATTGAGCATAAGCATACCTGAATGCCGGAAAGCCGTGCTGCTCCACGCGACCGGGGGCGGGGTAGAGTTTAAGTTGGAATCCCAGATGAAACGAACCTTGCTGTCCGGAGCTCTTCTTCTCGCTCTGCCTCTTGCAGCACAAACGGGAGCTGTTCCTGGCGCCGGGGCGGCCGCTCCGGTGCCGACGGCCGCTTCTGCGGTCGCTGCGGGACTGGCGGCGCTCCACGCTGGAAAGTCGCGCGAAGCTCTGGCGGATTTTCAGCAGGCGATCCGGGCCGATCCGTCGAATGCCGCCGCCAACCTGTACGCCGCGACGGCGGCGCTGGAACTCTACGAGGGACAGCTGGCGGTGGGCTATGCGGAAAAGGCGCGGCAACTCGATCCCAGTGACTGGAAGGTGGACACTACCCTGGTCGCGGCTTATGCCGAAGCAGGGATGAAGCAGCAGCGCGACGCCCTGCGGGCGCGGCTGCGCGCGCTGCACGCTGCTGGGACGGGCGAGGATGCGCACGCCCGTGACGCGCGGCTGGCCAATGGCTTCCTGCTGGAGATGTTTCCGGTCGAGTCGCACGGCACGGCGTATCAGGTGGACGCCGTCGAGTACTTTGAGCCGATGGGCGAGATGCGCACCTATTACCGATTTCTGGTGCGGCAAGCCGACGGCCGGCTTGTGTGGGAAATCGACGTCGAGAGCAACAATTTCGACGAGCGGTCGTGGGCGCAGGCGCATTCCGGAGAAGCTGCGGCGGGAGAGCGGCAGTTCCAGCTGATCGGCCACGGCGAGAGCGCGCAGGGCAGAGAGGTGGACTACCGAATGTTCACCGGCAAGCCGGATTACGACGCATTTCGCGCGATGGTGGTGACAATCCTGGAGCAGCAGCCGCCCGCTGCTCCAGCCCAGTGAGCTTTCCCTCGACCCCGGCGCTCTTTTTCTACGTCAGCTTCCAGTTTGAAGTCAGTTCGGAATTGAGCAACTCATAGAAGTCGTTACTCTCGTTGTCGACATCGCTGCCCAGCTCGAAGAGGCCGCAGGGGGTTGGGATGGGTGGCGTCACCACTGGCAACGCCGGCACCGAAATATCGGGGCTGCTGAAGTTCAGCGCCTGGGCCAGGTTGGCGATTTCGCCGGACGCGTCGCGTTTAGTGAGCGGTGGCAGGTTATAGCGCCATTCAATCAGCTTCAGCACCGAGGTGTGATCGTACAGTCCGGAGTCGATGCGCGGCGTGGCCGTGTTGCCGCGCGTCCACGGCGAGACGACGAGCACAGGTACGCGGCAGCCCAGCAGGGCATTGCCGTCGACAAGGTCGGTATCGACGTCGTTGGGGGCGATGATGCGCGGAGGCACGATGGTGTCATAAAATCCGCCCCACTCGTCCCGATTGATGATGAGCACCGTATTCTTCCAGCCCGGCCCGCCGGTAATGGCGCGGTACACCTGGCCGAGGAAGGCTTCGCCAGCCTGCACATTGGCGTGAGGGTGGTCGTCGTTGCCTTCGCCGTCATCGAGGATGGTGAACTTCGGGTCGAGAAAGGACACGGCGGGCAGCGTTCCCGCGGCGGCATCGGCAAGAAAATCAGTGAAGAATGCTGAGATTCCGATGTATTTGTCTCCCCAGAGCGCCAGGAAGGGAACGTTGGAGAAATAGTATTTGTGGCTGATCCCGGCCGCCGCGAGATTGTCCCAGATCGTCGGCAGGGTGGAGATGTCCAGCGTGTTCGAGAGGCGATCGGTCTGCGCCGCGTGCTGGAAGACGCGGTTGGGAAAAGTGGAGGAGAGGATCGAGGGGAAGTAGTTGTCGAGGGTCGTGAAGTTGCGCGCTGCAGCGCTAAAGAAGGGGAGGTCCGCTTCCTCGTAGTAGCCGATGCAGAAGGTGTCGTTGGTGGTGGTGCGCAGCCAGCCGTCCATTTTGCCGTCGTCATATTCGCTGCGCCCGCCGGCGTAGGAGTGGTCGGGATCGGGATGAGAGCAGCCCACGAATGTGTTCAGGCGCCAGGTGGGGTGGGCCTCGCCGTCGGAATCGAGGTAGCTGAGGCCGGCCTGGCGTCCGCGCGAGCCGGGAAGCCAGCCGAGGAAGTGATCGAAGCTGCGGTTTTCCATCATGACCACGACGATGTGCTCGATCTGCGAGGCGCCGGGCGAGGGCAGGTCCTGCGCGTCTGCCGAAGTTGCGCGGATCGTTCCGGTGAGGGCCGCGGCGGAGGCGACTCCCGCGCCGCGAAGAAAGTCTCTGCGATTGATTCCGGTGGTCACAACAGTCCTCCTGGGGCGGATGTGAGGAGATAGATGCCCGCGGAGATGAACGCCGGGTCAACGGCAGATGAAATTGGCGAGGGGGGCGCTGCATGGGTACTTCGGTGCACGTTCACGCGCCGCATTTCTGTGCGATGTCCGGCAGCTGGGCGCGAACCTGTGTGCGCCGGGGACAAGAGCAGGACGATCGTGCTGCCTCACCGGGCGATGTTCGTCCCGCACACTCTTCTGCTGCAGCACCGGGAAGGACTTTCCGGCATCCATCGAAAAGTTGGGTGTGATGCGCGAGATGACGCAATGAGCCCGCGTGGGGTCACGCAGCAGAGGGCGTTCCGGCGACGGATTGACCGACGTCCATCACCTGCGTCATCGGGCCGGACCGCCGTGGATTGAATCGTTTGGCCGAGGTCGGGAGTTTTGGCATGCGGTTTGCTGAGGGTATGGCATCGGCCCGCAGATCGTGGGTCACCTTTGAGCGAGGTCTGGTTATGTACAGCACGATGGCAGTTGCGAATCGGAAAACTCTGCCTGAACCGGCGCCGGCATTGGCGCATGGCGAGGCGGTTGCCCGTCTGGCCGGCATCGCGGCAGCGCTGGCGGAACTGGATCGCCAGATCGAACATTGCACGGATCCTCGGGCAGAAAGCTGTCTGCTGACGCTCAGAGTCGAGCATGAGGTGGCGTATCTGGAGGTTCTTTACCGCTGGGCGTATGAGAGCAGCGACGCCGCTCTGCCTGTTTAAGCTGCGGAACGCATGGCAGCTGCGCCGCCTGCTGCAGCCCGCCGGCAACGGGTTCCGGAATTACCGTTCTCAGCAATCGCGCCTGCGACTGCTAACCACGAAGACCCACGCGATCCTTCGTACTCCGCTTAAATCCCTTCGCCCATGCTGACGAGGCCGGAGCCGGCCTGCTGGCTGCGGTACTGATCGCTCTCCTCTTCCTCGACCGTGAAGGAGCGCACCTCATCCAGATCGCGCGTCGCCTGCTCGAGCTGGCCGTCGAGACAATCGACGCGCGCGCGCAGCCGCTTCACCTCTTCGGCCAGCGCGACGATGACGTGGGAGAGCGGATCCTTCACCTGATTGGGGTCGGTGATCAGCACGCGCTCGCCGTTCTGATAGACGACGTGCGCGGGGACGCCGACCACGGTCGAGTTCGGCGGCACATCGCGCAGCACCACCGAGCCCGCACCGACGCGCGAGTTCTCTCCGATGCAGATGTTTCCGAGGATCTGCGCGTTGCTGCCGGCGTAGACGCCGTCGCGCAGCGTGGGATGCCGCTTGCCGTGCTCGCGCCCGGTGCCGCCGAGGGTCACGCCCTGGTAGAGAGTGACGTCGTCGCCGACGATGGCTGTCTCGCCGATGACCACGCCGGCGCCGTGGTCGATGAACAGCCGCCGGCCGATCAGCGCGCCGGGGTGGATCTCGATGCCGGTCGAGAAGCGGGCGATCTGCGAAAGGATGCGGGCCGGCAGACGCAGGCGGGCACGCCAGAGACGGGAGCTGATGCGATGCGCCCAGACGGCGTGGAGACCTGGATAGCACAGCACCACCGTCAGCCGCGAATTGGCCGCGGGATCGCGCTCCAGGATAGAGCGAACATCTTCGCGGAGGTGGTCGATCAGGCCCATAGGCGAAAGACAGCGTATAGCGCTTAGCGGCTAGCGTATAGCGATTCGGCGCTGCGCGAAAGCCAAGGCGCCGGCAGGAATGGCGTCAGGCATCACTCAGATCGCCGTGGTGGCGAGGTTCTGAGCCTGGCTGCGCGCGCTCTCGAAGAGCACTGACGAGATGTACCGCTCGCCGAAATCCGGGAGCACCACGACGATCAGCTTGCCCGCGTTTTCGGGGCGCTTCGCCACCTCGACGGCGGCGTGCACCGCGGCGCCCGACGAGATGCCGACCAGCAGACCCTCTTCAAGCGGCAGGCGGCGCGCCATGGCGATGGCTTCGTCGTTGCTGACCTGCACGATCTCGTCGATCAGCTTCGTATTCAGCACGCCGGGAACGAAGCCCGCGCCGATGCCCTGAATCTTGTGCGGGCCCGGTTTGCCGCCGGAGAGGACGGGGCTGTCGGTGGGCTCGACGGCAACGGCACGGAACGAGGGCTTGCGTGCCTTGATGTACTCGGCGACGCCGGTGAGCGTGCCGCCGGTGCCGATGCCGGAGACGAGGATATCAACCTGGCCTTCGCTGTCGTTCCAGATCTCCGGTCCGGTGGTGTCGAAGTGGATCTTCGGGTTCGCCGGGTTCTCGAACTGCTGCAGCATGTATCCGTTGGGGGTTTCGGCGAGGATCTGCTTCGCCTTTGCGATCGCGCCGCTCATGCCGTTGGGCCCGGGGGTGAGAACGATCTCGGCGCCGAAGGCGAGCAGCAGCACGCGCCGCTCCAGGCTCATCGTGTCGGGCATGGTCAGGATGAGTTTGTATCCGCGCACCGCAGCGACGAAGGCAAGGCCGATGCCGGTGTTGCCGCTGGTGGGCTCGATGAGCACGGTTTCGCCAGGTTTGATCCGCCCTTCTCGTTCGGCGGCGTCAATCATGGCGAAGCCGATACGGTCTTTCACGCTGTTGGCCGGGTTAGCTCCTTCGAGCTTCGCAACCACGCGGCCGTGCGCGCCTGTGGTGACGCGGTTCAGCTGCACAAGAGGCGTATTGCCGATGAGTTCCGTGACGCTGGCGGCGATTTTCATGGCTTCGTCCTTTAGAAAAGCTTCATGGATACCCACTGTAGATGCGCGGGCGGCGCGGCGGATTAGACTTTTCTCACCCGCCGAGCTTTTGCAGGGCAGCCGCCGAGCGCAGGCGCCGTTCCAGGTGCCGTTCCAGCGCCTGGGCGGTGAAGCGGCGCAGATCGGCCGCGCGGCTTGCCGGCCAGTCATCCTGGGCGAGGGCGGCAATGGGGGACTGAAAGATCCTGCGCGCCAGAGCCAGCGATTCCGAGGAAAGCCTGCGGCTGGCGGCATGCTTATGGCGCGCGCAGGTGAGGCCGTCGGTTTCCGGGTGGAACCACGCGTCGCCGGCGAAGGCTTCGCCGCAAACCGCGCAGTGGGTGACAGAGGCCATCCAGCCGAGCAGGCGGGTGATCCAGAGAGAAAAATAGGTGACCGGCATCCAGATGCGGTTCGAGCGCGTGTGGCCGAGCACGGCGAGCACCAGGCGAAAGGCGGCCTCGTGAGGATCGTGATCGGGCAGGGCTTCTTCGAGGACCTCTGCGTAGAAGGCGAGGGCGGCGGCGCGGGCGTAATCGACGGGATCGGAGAGCGGGGAAGCGATCACCTCGCAGGAATCGAGCCGCACCAGATCCTGCTTCGGTTTCTCGACATAGCTGGCCGAGACCCAGGTCATCGGCTCGAGCGCGCCGCCGAAGCGGCGGCGGGACTTGGCGGCGGATTTAGCCACGCCGCGGATGCGTCCCTGCTCCCGCGTGAAGAGCGACACCACCTGATCGGCCTCATGGAC
>DATJQW010000121.1:0-9204 GCA_035505395.1 Acidobacteriaceae bacterium | reverse complement strand
GTGGCGATGGCCCGGTCGTGCAACCTGACGAAGCGCATTGAATCGCTGCTGAACGAGCGGCTCTTCCACAGCGCGTTTGCTGAAGGACGGCGCCGCGCGCTGGCCTCGCTGCTGCTGGTTCCTGTAGCTCTGTTTGCGGCGACCGCGCTGGTGCGGGTGCCGTCGGCGATGGCACAGTCGAACCCGCCGAATCCGGCGACAGCGCCGAATCCGCAGGCGGCGCCGGCGAACCCGGGACCGAATCAAGCCGCGCCCGCGCAGGCTCCGCCGGCGGCTGCTGCTCCGGCAACGGGGCAGGCGTTTCCGGGGCAGGGGCCGAATGCCGGGCAGGTCACCAGTGCAGCGGCTCCGCAGACGCCGGATCTGCCGAGGACGCCGGTTGTTCCGCCGATACCGGCGGCGCCGCAGGGACAGGGTGTGACCGCGGTTCCTCCGGATGCGCAGGCGCCTCCTCCGCCGCCCCTTCCGGATGTGGACATCGACAGCGGCGATGGGATGGGAGTTGGCGAAGGGCAGAGTGGCTCGACAACGACGACCAGCAACGGTCAGGGCAACGGCTACGCGTATCACTTCTCATCGAACGGCGACTCCTGGGCGATCGTGGACGGAACGAGCGGGAGCATGGATTTCTCCGGCTCGTGGAATCCCGCGCTGAAGGCGCAGCTGGATCAGGCGCGGAGCATGGCGCATGGGCCGTTCCTCTGGTTCACGCATGACGGGAAATCGTACGTCGTCGACGACCCGGCGGTGGTGGCGAGAATTCGCGCCATGATGGAGCCGATGAGGGAACTCGGCGATCAGCAGAGGCTGCTGGGGCAGACGCAGAGGAACCTCGGCCAGGAGCAGAGGGAGCTGGCCAGAGAACAGCGGAACGCGCTGAGTCTCTCGGTGCAGACGCAGGTGAACGCGGAGATGCAGAGGGCCATCGCCGAGCTGAAGCGGGAACAGAGCCAGTGGAATGCACAGACCATGGCCGAAGTGCAGGCGGAGCTGAAGGCGGCGCAGGCCGAGCTGAGCCCGGAGAAGATGGCTGCGATCCAGAAGGAAATCCAGGACGCGGACGCGGAGATGACGCCGGAGAAGATGGCTCAGATCGAGGCCCAGCTGAAGACCGCACAGGCGCAGCTGAGCCCGGAGAGAATGGCGGAGATACAGAAGCAGATCAAAGCGTCGGAAGACGAGTGGAATGCCGAGGGCCTGGCGGAGATGCAGGCGCGAATTGGCGAGGTGCAGGCGCGCCTGGGCGAGATGCAGAGGCGGCTGAGCGATCGGCAGGCGGCGGCCGCGGGCCGGATGAGCGAACTGGGCGCGCAGGAGGGATCGCTCGGCGAGCAACAGGGGCGCCTGGGCGAGGCGCAGGCACGGATTGCCGAGCGCGTGCACGCCGAGGTGGAGCGCATCATCCAGGAGTCGCTGCAGAACGGAAAGGCGAAGCAGGTGCCATAGCGACAGCGCCGAATGCAGCGCGCCGTGGGGCGCATCTCCGCGCGCGGGCTGCTGATAGACTCGTAAGCGCATGCGCACCGGAATTTATCTGCTTGCAGCGGTGACCGCATACCTGTTCGGATCGATTCCGTTCGGGTATCTGCTGGTGCGGCTGGTCCGCAAGGAAGACATTCGCGAGAAGGGCAGCGGGAACATCGGCGCGACCAACGTGATCCGCTCGGGATCGAAGGGGCTGGGCGCGCTGACATTTCTGCTGGATGTGCTGAAGGGCGTGCTGGCGGTGCTCGTGTGGGAACTGGCGGCGCGACGCCTTGGGCTGGCCCCGGCGACACGGAGCAATCTGGTAGCGCTGGCCGCGCTGTTTGCGATCCTGGGACATATTTTTCCGGTGTGGCTGGGCTTCCGCGGAGGCAAAGGCGTGGCCACGGCGTTTGGCGTCTTTCTGGCGCTGGCGCCGTGGGCGGCGCTGGCCGGGCTCGGGGTGTTCGTGCTGGTATTCGCGGCGTCGCGTTATGTTTCTCTGGGATCGATCCTCTCCGCGGCGGCGTTTCCGGCTTTCGCCCTGCTGATTCCCCACGCGGTGCGCGGGACCGGCGGCGCGCCGACCCCGTGGCTGACGGCAGTGCTGTTCGTGATTCCGCTGATCGTGATCCTCAAACATCATCAGAACATCGCGCGGCTGGTGAGCGGGAGGGAGTACCGCTTCGGCGGAACGAGGACGACCAGCGCATGAGCCGCATCGCGATCATGGGCAGCGGGGCATGGGGCACGGCGCTGGCGATCAGCCTTGCGCGGCGGGGCGGGCACCAGATCGTTCTTTGGTCGTTCGACAAAGATGTGGCCGAGACGATGCGCGCGCGGCGGGAGAACGTGCCATTCCTGCCGCGGTTCGAGATTCCGGCAGCAATTACGGTCACCGACAGCGCGGCGGAGGCGTTGAAGGATGCGGAGATTGTGATCTGCGTAACGCCGTCGCAGTTTGCGCGCTCGTCGATGCAGGCATTCGCGCCGCAGCTGCGGGCGGGCCAGTTGCTGGTGAGCGCGACCAAGGGCATCGAAGACCAGTCGTTCCTGCGCATGAGCCAGGTGTTCGGTGAAGTGCTGGCGGAGCACCGGCTGCAATTGCCGATCGGGGTGCTGAGCGGGCCGTCGTTCGCGCAGGAGGTTGCGGGGGGCGCGCCCACGGCGATCGCGATTGCCTCCGCAGACGCGGCGCTGGCCGGACGGGTGCAGCGGGACTTCTCCAGCAAATCGCTGCGGCTGTATACGAACGACGACGTGGTGGGGGTGGAGCTGGGCGGATCGCTGAAGAATGTGATCGCCATCGCGGCGGGCATTGTGGCGGGGCTGGAACTGGGTTTGAACGCCAACGCGGCGCTGATCACGCGGGGCATCGCGGAGATGACACGGCTGGCGGTGGCCTGCGGGGGGCGGCGCGAAACGCTGGCCGGCCTCTCGGGCGTGGGCGACCTGGTGCTGACCTGCACCGGATCGCTCTCGAGAAACCGCACAGTGGGCATGGGGCTGGGGCGCGGACGCAAGCTCGGCGAGATTCTCGAGGGCCTGGAGGGTCGGGTTGCGGAAGGCGTGCGCACCACCTCGGCGGCGCTGGGGCTGGCACGGCAACACGGCGTGGAAATGCCCATTGCCGAGCAGATGGAGGCAATTCTGATGCAGGGGAAGGCCCCCGAGCGGGCCATCGAGGAGCTGATGCTGCGTCCGGGACGGGACGAATGACGGTGACTGACCGGGCCGGGGGAAGGTTCCTGTGGCCGGCGACGCGCCTTGACGGGCAGGAATCCAACGAGTTACCCCTATTGGATTCGCCGCTAACACATTCGTGTGACGCGGGATGAGCGCAGACGGCCCTAAACTGGCTGGGAGAGTTTCTGCGGCCGCTCCGCACCTGAGGAGAAGGATCCTGATGAAACATTCCGCCCGCCCGGCCCCCCCGCTCGGCACAGCGGCAGGAATACCACGATTCCGCCAGCGAGTTTTCGCGCGCTTTATGGTGTCGTTCTGCGCGGTGATTGCGGCGACGGCGGGATCGGTGTGGCTGGCGCAGGGGGCCAGCGCGGTACCGTCGCCCACGCTGATTGTGGGCGTGATGTCCGGAATCTGCGTGAGCATCGTGATCGGCCTGCTGTGGAGCAGCCGGATCGACCGGCGCATGGGACAGATGATTCAGGTGATCCAGTCAGGATCGCCGTCGCTGGGACAGGAGATCGTGCGCAATTCCTCCGACCGGCTGTTCACGGAGCTGGTGCTGGCGTGGCAGGGAGCGGTGAAGGGGCTGCAGGACGGCTGGGTGAAGAAGCAGGATGAAGCGCGCCGGAATTACGAGGCGCTCTGCGAGCTGATCCGGATGATCGCCAAGGCGGTCGACGAGCGGGCGGCCTACCTGCGCGGGCACTCGGACCGGGTGGCGAATTACGCTGCGGCGATCGCCGACAAAATGGGACTGGATGGCGACCAGGTGGAGCAGATCCGCCTGGCGGCGCTGCTGCACGACATCGGGACGCTGGGCATCGAGGATTATCTGGTCACGAAGGATGCGCCGCTGGCTCCGGACGAATTCGAGATCGTGAAGGCGCACACGGTGAAGGGCGCGGCGATCCTGCGGCCGATCGAGATGCTGCACCATCTGATTCCGGGCGTGGAGCTGCATCACGAATCGCTGGACGGGATGGGCTATCCCTACGGGCTGAAGGGCGATGAGATTCCGCTGATGGCGAGGATCATCTCGGTGGCGGATTCCTTCGATGCCATGACCACGCCGCGGCCGTATCAGGCGGCGATGAATTCCGATTACGTGCTGGAGATCCTGAAGCGGCTGTCGGGAACCCGGTACGATCCGGCGGTGGTGAACGCGCTGGTGAACCTGGTGCGCAGCGGCGCGGTCGAGGTGAAGGAAATGCGAGTTCCGGTATCGTTTCGCATGCGGCGGCCGATGGCGGAAATTGTCTAGGGGCGCCAGCAATGGCTCAGGCCCGGAAACCCCGCACCGAGTGGTTGGTTACACTCATAGCAGGGACGCGGCGAGGGCGGAGCTTTCATGATTCAGACGTTGTTCGGCAGCCTGAAGGAGCAAGAGGATCCGGAACGGCTGAGCCTGCTGGAGCGAATGCGTGCGGCCGTGACGCGCACGCGGGACAGCCTGGGCGAGCGCATCGACGGCGTGCTGGCCATGGGGCGCACGGTGGACGAAGCGGCGCTCGATGAGCTGGAGATGAGCCTGATCGCGTCGGATATCGGCGTGACCACGGCGGCGGAGATCAGCCAGAATCTGCGGGAACGCGCGAAGCGCGAGCAGATTCGGAGCGGCGCGGAACTGAAGGATCTGCTGAAGGAGCAGATTCGGGGCATCCTGGACGAAAACGGGCGGGCGCCGGCGCAGGTGAGCGCGCCTCCTGAAGTGATCATGATGGTCGGCGTGAACGGCACGGGCAAGACGACCACCAGCGGCAAGCTGGCCGCGTACTATCGCGCCCGTGGACGGACGGCTCTGCTGTGCGCGGCGGACACCTTTCGCGCCGCGGCCATCGAGCAGCTGGAAGTGTGGGGCGAGCGCAGCGGCGTGGAGATGATCCGCACCAAACAGGGCGGCGATCCTTCGGCGGTCCTCTTCGATGCGCTGCAAACGGCGAAGACGCGCCAGACCGACGTGGTGATCGTGGATACGGCCGGACGCCTGCACACCAAGACCGGCCTGATGGCCGAGCTGGACAAGATGCGCCGCACCGCGCAGCGCATCGTTCCCGACGCGCCGCATGAGGTTCTGCTGGTGCTGGACGCCACCACCGGGCAAAACGGCCTGCAGCAGGCGCGGCTGTTTACGGAATCGGCGGGAGTGACGGGAATCGTGCTCACCAAGCTGGACGGCACGGCCAAGGGCGGAATTGCCGTCGCCATTGCCCGCGAGATGAAACTGCCGGTGCGCTTTGTGGGCGTCGGCGAGGCGCTGGAGGACCTGCTGCCCTTCGATAGCGGAACCTTCGCGGAGTCCCTGCTCGATTGATAAGAGGGAGCGCGCTGGCGCGCAGCCCCGAAAGGATGTTCGTGCAAAAGAGATCGAAACTCCCCCCCACGCGCGAAGACTCGATGCACGAGGCGCTGGACCTCGCACGGCGGTCGATCGGCTTCGCATCGCCCAATCCGGTGGTGGGCTGCGTCATCGAGAAAGATGGAGCGGTCATCGGCAAGGGATTCCACGGCTATGACTGGCTGGATCACGCGGAGATCTGCGCGCTGAAGGAAGCGGGCAGAGCGGCGCGCGGCTCTACCGTGTATGTGACGCTCGAGCCTTGCTCCCATGTGGGCCGGACGGGCGCATGCGCGCGGGCTCTGGTGGCGGCAGGGGTTGCGCGGGTAGTGGTGGCCACCGTCGATCCGAATCCAGCCGTGAACGGAAAGGGCATCGAAATCCTGCGGGACGCGGGAATCGAAGTCGAAGTGGGGATGCTGCAAAAGCAAGCGCGGCAGCTGAACGACGGGTTCGCGCGGCACATCCGCACCGGCTATCCTTTCGTCAACCTGAAGGCGGCGCTGTCGCTGGATGGGCGGATTGCGCCGGCACCGGGTTCGGCTCCGCGGGGCGCGCCCGTTTATCTGAGCGGCGAGGAATCGCGGGCCGAAGTGCAGCGCATGCGCCACGGCGTGGACGCAGTGATGACCGGGATCAACACCGTGCTCCAGGACGATCCACAGATGACCGACCGCTCCGGCCTGCAGCGCCGGCGGCCGCTGCTGCGCGTGGTACTGGATTCGGCCCTGCGTATGCCTCTGGATGCCAAGCTGGTGCGCACCGCAAAAGACGATGTGCTGGTGTTTTGCACGGTGGCGATCACCGACCGGCAACGGGGACTGGAAGCGATGGGCGTGCGCGTGGAACGGGTGGAGGCGGAGGAAAAAGGGCCGGCATCGCTCACCCGGCGCTGGACCGATTCGACGCGCCGGAGCGGGGTTTCGATGCAGCAGGTTCTCAAGCGGCTGGGCGAGCTGGATGTGCTCTCGGTGATGATCGAAGGAGGGGCTCAGGTGAACGGATCCGCTCTTGCCGGTGGGCACGTGGACAAGGTGACGTTCTTCTACGCGCCGGTGTTTCTGGGAACGCATGGCGTGCCGCTGCTGCAGGACGCCGTGAATGCCGGATCGCTGGCGGCGGAACCAACCGTCGAGCGCTTCGGCGTCGACGTACGCGTGGATGCGTATCTGCGCGATCCCTGGGCGTAAGCGATGTTTACGGGAATTATCGAAACCACGGGAACGGTGGCGGCGATCGAGCCGCGCAGCGGGACGACGCGCATCGCGATCTCCGCGCCGGGCATCGCCGAACGGCTGCGCCTGGGTGACAGCTTCGCAGTGAGCGGGACCTGCCTGACGGCGGTGGAGATTACCCCGCCGCTGGTTTACGCCGATATGGCCGCAGAGACGCTGGCCCGGACCTCGCTGGGGCAACTGCGGGCGGGCTCCGCGGTGAATCTGGAACTGCCCACGCCGGCCGGGGCTCCGCTGGGCGGCCACGTGGTGCAGGGGCATGTGGACGGCCGCGGTGAGCTGGTGTCGTTCGAGCCGGTCGTCGCGGATGCCGATCCCGAGGTCACGGACTGGTGGTTGCGGGTGCGGGTTCCGGAGAACACGCGAGCGTTCATGGTCGAGAAAGGGTCGATTGCCATCGAGGGCATCAGCCTGACGATCGCCGCGTGGGATGGGAACGTGGTTGGCGCGGCGATTCTGCCGCACACGCGGAAGGCGACGAACCTGCGCGTGCTGCGGCCCGGCGATCCGGTGAATATCGAGGCGGACGTGATGGTGAAGCTGGCCGTGGAGCGGGGCAGAGCGCCGGCAGATTCATTTGAAGTAACACTTGAATATTTGCTGGTTAATGGCTACTAAAACAATCTATTGCGGGGTGATGATTCCGCCTACCGGAGTCCGCGCCGGGTACTTCTTCTCGACCGAGCCACCCGCAGGTGCCGTCGGCAGAGCCGCGTTGCCATTCCATGCCGGGCTCGCGCAGGAGGGGCAGGTTTCCGGCGGAATCGATGCGAGCCAGCGGTGGTCGCAGAGGTTGCAGCGGCATTCATACGCAGAAACGACGGTGAGAGCCATAACCAAGCGAGAGTAGCATCTCCGGGCGCAGGACGCGCGGGATTAGCCGGAGGCGTGAGCGCCCGCGTGGCGGCTGTCGGCGCCGGCGCGATCCTGATCGTGTTTGTATTTCCAGAAGCCGAAGAGGATGCCGGCCGCGATGAGCGCGAGGAAGGCGTAAAGAATCGTGTTGGCCCAGCCGGCCAGATAGCGGTGGGCCCAGCGCAGGATGGCGCGGCCGTAAATCATGGCCAGGGCGGCTTCGGCGCCGTAACGAATGGAACGTGCGACGCCGAGGGCGATGAACAACTGGCGCCGGGTGACGCCCAGCGCGCCCGCACCCAGCAAAAAAGGCAGCAGCGGAATGGGCGGCGGCAGCAGCGCGGCGATGGTGACGGTGCGGATGCCGTGGCCCTGCATCCAGCCGGTGATGCGCCGGCGCAGCCGCGGTTTCATGTAGCGGTCGAGCATCGCCTCGCCGCCCTTTTTGCCCGCGGCCCAGGTGAGGTAGCCGCCCAGCAGGCTGCCGGCAACGCCGGACAGCGCCAGCAGCCAGGGCCATTCGCCGTGTGCGCCGAGGATGAGGATGAGGATGTCGGTACTGCCCGGGATCGGGAGGGGGATGGGCGAGGCATCGATCAGCGCGACGACAAAGACGCCGAAGACGCCGAAATGGAGCAGCCACGCGGGAATCAGGCGGTGGCGCGCGTGCCGGGTGGCCCGTTGGGCTGCAAGGTACACGCATGGTTGGACGCGCGCTGCGCGGTTCAGGATGAGTCGCGAAGCAATTTTTCAGAGAAAGCGCAGGGTGGGCGCCTCGTGGAGCGCGCCGCACTCCACGCCGTAACGATAGAAGAGGTCGAGGCCGGCGAGGCAGGCGTCGTCGAGAACGTACCAGATGTTTTCAGAAAGATACGTGCGGATGGTGGAGCGGGGAACCGCGATCCGCGGCGCCCACTCTGCAGCGAGATCGTCGACGTGGGCCATGCCGGCGTCACGGGAGCGCTGGAAATCCTCGACGACCTGGGCGGGTGCGATGGAAGAGGCTGCGATAGCCTCGGGGCGTACGGCCCAGAAGGCCGAGACCCACACGGTTCCCGTGAAGGTATGCCATTCGTGGGCGAGATCGAGATAGAGAAGGCGTTCGCCGGTGCGGCGCTCGCGGGCTTCGCGGTCCTCAAGCTCGAGCAGAGCCGGGTCGCCGATGAGCAACGCAGCGTCGGCCTCGCGCAGCATGCCATCGAGGTCGGGGGCGTGGGGAAAGAACTCCGGCTGGGTGCGCCAGAAACGCGAGAAGAGGATGCGGATGTAGGTCGCGGTGGTGCGCGAGGATGTATCGAGGGCGACGCGGCGCACGCCTGCGATGCCGTCGGGATGGCGAACGACGAGGATCAGCGAGCGAACGCGATCGCGCGAGGCGATGGTGCAGCCTGGAATGACGGAAAGCGCGGAGGTGTGCGCGGCGACCGGGATGAGGCCGATGTCGGCACGGCCGAAGGCGAGTTTGGCAGCGCATTCAGCGGGCGTGTCGGGCTCGATGGTGTAGCGTTCGGCGAGGCGGGAGCGGTCGGGCTCGTGCTCGAAGCTCCACATGAGCGGCGCGGGATTGAGGAATCGGATGGCCGAAATGCGCAGACGAGGCGTGGGCACTGGACAGTGTAGCGCACG
>DATJQW010000120.1:0-11700 GCA_035505395.1 Acidobacteriaceae bacterium | reverse complement strand
TCTGCTTAGTCAGTGCCCGAAGGCCCACGTCAGCTGAAACAGGCCGTTGTCGATGCCGGGATCCTCCGCCGCCGTGTAAGCGTTCGAGGTGTGGTGGAAGCGATACTCAGCGCGAATCGACTGCGACCGGGTGAGATACAGCTCCACGCCTCCGCCGAAATCGAAGGTGAAGTTGAATGAGCCGGAGCTGGTGGTCGGGATCGGCTGGGTCGAAAACATGTATCCGCCATGCCCGACCGCAAAGGGCTGAAGGCTCCGGCGCGGGAGGAAATTCCACTGGAATCCGACCGGCGCCATGGCCTCGCCCATGGTCCAGCGCCGGCTGCAGGTCGCGGTGTAGGTGTAGGAATACAGGCCGGGGAACGATCCGCTTCCCGAAACGGGTTGGCACGCCTGCGGGTTCACTTCCTGGATCGTCTCGGTGCCGGTGGAGGGATAGCCAGGGGGAGGGTTCGTCAACGTGATGGTTTCGTTCACCGTAGTAACCGGGTCGCTCTCCAGGGCTACGGGCAGCACTTCGATGCTGTATTGCCAGTTCACTACGCGCCCCAGCAGGAGTCGCCGGTCGTAGAAGGCGCCCAACTCGAAAAGCTTTCGGTTCTCTGCATTCCCCAGCAGGATGTGACTGGAGTCGTTCGAGTACGCAGTAAAGAAGCCGAACGTATTCCTGCGCGCGTAGTACGGGCCGTCCGCCTGGTTTTGGGCGCGGAGGCCTGGCGATACCAGCAGCAAAAAGCCAGTCAGGCAAAAACCGCAGAGTCTGCCGATCAGCAGGACAACCCGGAACTTCGGCAAGCACATGACGAGTTCGGTCTCCTGGCCGGCGAATCAGAAATGTTGCGTGCGAAGAATCGGGGCGCTTTCGTGGTAACTGAATTTCGGATGATGAAGGAGCCGGATCGCTCCCGTCGAACGACCCGGCGCCGTGGCTTCAGTCTGATTTTGGAGCGAGCAGCTGCGTTGCCTGCTTCAGCAGATCGGCCTCGTGCTCCAGGGCGTCGGAAACGCGGCCGATCTGTTCGTCGGCCAGGCTCCAATGCTTCTGTTCGATTGCCTCCCGCACTCCGGGGATGGTCTTGACTCCATAGCCGGTATAGTAGCCGGGCGCGTAGAGCAGGTGCTGGAACCAGGGCCGATCCGGCAGGCCGCGCGAATCGGTCAACAGCCGCTCGCTGCGGATGATGTCGAGGTTCACGTCCGGCGGCGCCGCGCCGCCAGCCGCGTTGAATGCCTGGTCGAAGGCCTGCGCCGCGTTCGTCAGATCGTCTGACGCCTGCTCCAGCGGCGCAAAGTTCAGATACGGCGGAATGGCTTCCACCGGCGGCGGCACCAGCGTCTTTTCGGGATCGTAGAGCGCCTTGTACACCCCCTCGCTCAGCTCGAGGTTGTTCTCCTTCGCCGCCTCGCGTTCCTGCGCCGCCAGCTTTTGTAACTGGCCGAGATACATGTGGACGGTGTCGGCCAGATCGGAATACTGGAAGGGCAGGATGTCCGCGTCGGCCATGCGCATCACCATCGTGCCCGCGGTCTGCGCCAGCGCGCGCTCGTAGTTGAAGGTGGTGTCGTCGAAGTGGGTGTAGAAGTAGAAGTCGTCGTAAATGGAGTGGTACTGCCCGTCGGCCATGCTCTCCCCGCCGTAGCCCAGGTTTACGCTGGCGACGCCCAGATGGTCGATAAACACCGTGTAGTCCGAACCCGAGCCGAGGGCGGGGATGCGCAAATCCGCCCGAGCACGGATCTCTGCCTGTTCCTGCGGCGTTGCACGGGCAATCTCCACCAGGCGCACCCGCTTCCACACGCTCATCCCCGTTTCCGGGTCGGTGATGTCCTTCGCCACGTCGTTCACGAAGTTTTCGAGCGAGTGCGATCCCTCCGCATAGAAGTAGCCGCGATCGTTGGTGTCGGAGTTGAAGTACGCCACCGCGTGCTGCTTCAGCTCTTCGGCGTGATACTCGGCCCACTCCGTCGATCCCAGCAGGCCCGGCTCTTCGCCGTCCCAGAAGCAGTAGATGATGGTGCGGTCCGGCTTCCATCCCTGCTGGAGCAGTTTGCCGAAGGTGCGCGCCTCCTCCAGTTCCGAGCTGGTGCCCGACAGCGGATCCTGTGCGCCGTTCACCCAGCCGTCATGATGGTTGCCGCGGATGACCCACTGATCCGGATACTTCGCTCCCGGAATCTTCGCAATCACGTCGTAGAGCGTGTCACGATTCCAGTTGAAGGACAGGGCCAGGTGCACCTTCGCCTCGCTCGGCCCCACGTGGTACGTGAAGGGCAGCGAGCCGCGCCATGATTCCGGAACCACCTGGCCGCCCAGCGCCTTCAGAAACGGCGTCGCGTCGGCGTAGGAGATGGGCAGCACCGGAATCTTCGTGAGCGTCTTCACCTGGTCTATGGGAATCAGCTTGACGCCGGGCTTGGCGCCGACCCCGGGGGTCTGCGGGTCGCCGGGATAGGTTGGCATATCCATCACGCTGCCGCGCTGCACACCTTCGGCGGGCCGCATGGGGCCATCCGGATACGAGTCGCCCTGGAAATATCCGTCTTCATGAGGATCGGAATAGATGATGCAGCCGATCGCGCCGTGCTCCGCCGCAACCTTCGGCTTGATGCCGCGCCAGCTCATGCCATAGCGCGCGATGACGATGGCGCCCTTTACCGAGACGCCCATGCGCGCGAGCACGTCGTAGTCCTCGGGCCGTCCGTAATTGACGTAGACCAGCGGGGCGGTCACATCGCCGTCGCGCGAGTACGCATTGTAGGTCGGCAGTTGCTGGGTTTGCTGGTCCGAGGTGGGATCGACGGCGATGGGCGGCTCCTGCAGCTTCGCCCGGTAAGGCTGCGGACCCTCCAGTTCGAGCAGGCGCGACTGCGGGGTGGGAAATAACGCGGTGAACTCTTCGATTTGCGCGTCGAGCCCGTAAGATTTCAGCTGCGCCAGCAGCCACTCGGCATTGTTCTTGTCGTACGGCGAGCCGACATGATGGGGATACGCGGAGAGCCGCTTCATATTCGCGCGGATCTGATCGCGATCGGGCAGGGCGCGGAAGGTCTGCTCCCAGTGAATCTCGGTGGCGGAATCCTGCGGCGTGTAGCCGCGCAGCGGTTGGCCGGCGTCCGTGGCGTAGGCGGTCAGAGCAAACAGACAAATGGCGGCAAGGGGCAAACGCATCGTGGGCTTCCTCAGACAGGGGCGATGTGCGGCAAGCTGCAGGTGCGGGCCTTGGGAAACGCACGGTGAGCGCCGCAAGTGTTCCCAACACTATAGACCAGGAGCGGCGGCTGTGGACGCGTCCCGCGCAGGCGCGTGCAAGTCGGCACGAGGATCGGAAAAGACTGAGCATTTGAATACTTGCACGAGCGCTTGCTTATGCGCCCGATAAACGACCTCTATGGCTACGAATTCCTTACGGAGCCCTTGCGCGAGCGATATGTTTTTCAGGTTTTGCTAAGGGGACCGGCAATCCCGGTAAGAGGAGCGCCAGTCCATGATGCGCCTGAAAAAATCGCTTTTCCCGTATTTCCTGAGCCCGTGCCGCGCAGCCATCCGGACAACGCTGCTCCTGAATGGCCTGCTGGCCCTCTGCCTCTGCAGTGCGTGGGCGCAATCCACCTTCGGCACCATGCGCGGCACCGTGGTCGATGTTTCGGGCGCGGTAATCCCCGACGCGACTGTGAACGTCCACTCGCTCGATGAAAACTTCGACCGCACGGCCACGACTTCCGGCGCCGGTGAGTGGGTGGTTGAGAACCTCCAGCCGGGTCATTACTCCGTCACTGTGGTGCGTGCGGGCTTTGCGAAAGCGGTTGTGCCCAACACCGAGCTTGACGCACGCCAGGATCTGCGCGTGCCCCTGACGCTGAGCGTTGCCGCACAGGCGACCACGGTGGAAGTGAGCGCGGGTGCGGCACAGATGAACACTGAGAACGGCACCGTGGCCGACACGCTGACGGAGCAAAATGTGACCGAACTGCCGATGAATGCCCGCGCCGTATCCAGCAGCCCTCTGGCCACGCTGGCCGCGTCGCCCAGCGTGGTGACCGACAGCCAGGGCAACATCGCCGTGGGCGGGGCGACCTCGGCGCAGGTGGGTTTCTCCGTCGATGGCATCTCCACGGCGAATGTGCGCTCTAACGGCGCGCTCCACGATGCCTATCCATCCTCAGAGGGGATCTCCGAAACGAAGGTGACGGAATTCAACAACAATGCCGAGTTCGCGCAGATCGGCGATGTCACCTTCACTACGAAAAGCGGCACGAACCAGTGGCACGGCAGCGCCTTCGAGTATTTCCAAAACGATGCGCTCGACGCGACCATCTACGACTTCACTTCGAAGGCGCCGAAGAACTTCAATGACTTCGGCGGCTCGCTGGGCGGCCCGGTGGTGCTGCCATGGATTGGCTCGCTGAAGGACAGGACCTTCTTCTTTGCCGATTACGAGGGCAATCGGCGCACGCAGTCGTATCCCGAAGAGCTGCTGGTCCCGACCGCCGCGGAGCGCTCCGGCGATCTGAGCGCGCTGGTGAGTGCGCCCGGCGAGGGCGCCCCGGTCAACGATCCCTGGACGGGCACAGCCTACGCGAAGAACACTATCCCCGCCATCAGCCCCGTCGCTCAGGCGCTGCTCGCTTACTATCCCCTGCCCAACGCCAGCGGCAATGGCTATGACTACCAGGCTCTGGTTCCAATTCCCTCGAACACCAACGGCTGGGATCTCCGCGTCGACGACACCATCAACGCAAAGCAGAGCGTCTACGCGCGCTTCAGCTGGAAGAACCTGATGAACAGCGAAGGAGGCAGCGGGCTCACCGCGAATCAGTTCCTCCCCAACGTGGTGGCGCACGACCAGAACCGCAGCCTGCTCGCCTCGTACAACTACGTGATTCGTAACAATGTCGTGAACGAATTACGCTTCGGCTTCACGAATTTCACTGAGAACGACAGCTTCCCCATCGAGGGCAGCGCGGCCATCGGCGATCTCGGCCTCGAGGGCATTAATATCAGTTCCCACCCCACCGGCGATGCCTTCCCCACGTTCTCGTTCAGCGACGGCAGCTTTTCCACTATTGGCCAGGACCGCACGGGAACCACGCTTTCCGACACGATGGAGTACACCGACAACCTGACCTGGATGATCGGCAAACACTCGCTCAAGTTCGGCATCGACGCCCGCCACGTCCGCTACAACGCGCTGATGTTCTTTCAGCCCTCGGACGATTACGGCGATTTCATCTTTCAGCCCGGACTCTTCACCAACTACGCGCTTGGCGATCTGCTGCTGGGACTGCCGCAGGAGTCGTTCTTCGCCATCACCAGTCCGCAGATCAACGCAACGTCTACGCAGTGGGGGCTCTACGGCCAGGATGAATGGCAGCTTAGCAGCCATCTCACGCTCAACTTCGGGCTGCGCTGGGAGCTGCTGCCTCCGTTCGTCGAAAGCCGCGGCGATCTGGGCAGCTTCGATCCGGCGATCAACAGCGTCCTGGTACCGGACAAGTTCCTTAAACCCGGCAGCACGACGATCGCCAACGATCCGACGCAGCAGACCGTCTACACCGGCTTCATGGATTCCTTCAATGCCTGCACGCTCGGCAACACCGCGCTCGCCTGCTCGAACGTGACCACTGCCAGCGTGGCCCATGTAACGCAGGGTCTGCGCGAACTGTACAAGCTCGATCTCGACCCGCGCGTGGGGATCGCGTGGCGCCCGTTCAACAATGACAAGACCGTCGTCCGCGCGGGATTTGGCATCTTCACGCAGACCACGCTCGGGCCCATGTCGTTCAACAACGCGGGCAATCCCACCTCGAATCTGCTTACCAACGTGAATGCGGTTTCCGGCGCCAACGGCGGAACGGCGGTGGTGCAGCCCGCGTTCCAGTTTCCGAAGACCGCTCCCTCCACGACGACGGTCACCCTGGGCGGCGGCAGCCTGGAGCAGGCCAACGACCCGCACTTCCGCGATCCCCAGGCCGCACAGTGGAACCTGACCCTGGAGCGGCAGATCACGCCCGGCACCGTGGTGCGCGCCAGCTACGTGGGGATGTCCAACTATCGTCTGCCCGTCACCGTGGACCTGAACCAGATCCCCGCCAGCACCATCCCGTGGGATACCGGCGCGACCGCCGGCCCGTTTGTCGACAAACGCGCCCCTTACCAGAACTGGACGCTGCTCATGTCGTCGGAAAACTACGGCCAGTCCAGCTATGAGGCGGGCGTGGCGGAAGTCGATCACAAACTCAGCCACGGCCTCGTGCTCCAGGCAAACTACACCTGGGCGAAAAATCTGAGCGACGCACAGGGCAGCGACGCACCCACCGTCTTCGCGGGCGAGGAAGCCTACGCCGTCGAGATCGCCAACCGCTTCGACCTCAAATCGGATCGCGGCAACGTCGTGGCCACGCCGCGCCACCGCGCGCTCATCAGCGGCACATATCAGTTGCCCTTTGGCGCCGGACGCGCATGGCAGGGCCCGGCTCCGATCAACGCCATCTTCGGCGGCTGGGAGGTGAGCACCGTCACCACTCTGCAGAGCGGCGACTGGCTTACCCCCACCACCAGCCCCGCCTTCGATCAGTCCAATACCGGCATGGCTGTCCGCGCGGGGGGTGGCGCCATCCTGCGCCCCGACTGCGGTTTCGGCAATCCCTACCGCGGCACATTTCCGGGCGTCTTTTTCAATCTGGGCGCCTTCGCGGAGACGCCAGCGGGTGCAGGCCGCTTCGGTAACTGCGGCGTCGGCATCCTCCAGGGGCCGGACATGATCGACGTCAATTCCGGGCTCGCCAGGAACCTCAGCGTGCACGAGCACTACAAGCTGCGCCTTGAAGCGACCTTCACCAACGTCATCAACCGTTCCAACTTCGCGCCGCCACAGACGAACATCAGCAACACGACGACCTTCGGCGCGCTCACCGCGGTGCTGCCGCAGGGACTGGGCGGCAACCGCACCGGGCAACTGGCGCTGCGCATGGACTTCTGAGGGTTGGGGCCGGCATTCGCGCCGGCCCTCCCTGCTTACATGGTCGTGTGCGGCTTGATCAGCTCGTCCAGATAATCCGGCTTCGAGTCGTCGCGCACCAGGTGCGGATAGCGATCGCCGCCGTGGTAGTCGACGCTGAAGGTCTGATAGTAGTCGTCGATGATGACCATCAGCGCGATCGGCTGCTGGCTATCCTTTGCCGCGGCGATCGCGTCTTCGAGGTCGTCGTGGGTGTAGACGCGGCCGTTGACGCCGACCAGCTTCATGCCCGAGGTGATGCCGGCCCTGTACGCCGGGCTGCCGACGATCGAGTCCGCGACAGTGCCGTCCGGGGCGACCTGCAGGCCGATGGAATATGCCTCGCCGAAGCCGCCGCGGCGGCCAGGCAGGTGCATCGGCTCGTCGTTCATCACGAATTTCCAGCCGCCATTCTCGATTCCGCCCAGAGGGGGATTCGGCGACGTTGAATCGAGATGCTGGTGGAAGAACGACGCCCAGTCATAGGGCGCGACCGAGTTCAGCGTGCTCACCAGCTGATCGAAGGTGTAGGTCTTCACCTCCGGACCGTTGTTGGGGCCGCCATGGAAGGCGTGGCAGAAATCGTCGATGGACTTCTGGCCGTTCGTTGTCTGGTGGATGATGGTGGCCACTTCCAGCCACATCAGGTCGCCCTCGTCGTAGTAATCGGTGCCGCGGCGCCAGCTCATCCAGCCGCGCGCGAAGCCGAGGCCGGGCTCGCCCACTGCGGTGTCGAGCAGCGGACGCCACGTGCGCCCTGGCCGTCCCGGCCCCAGCATTGCCGCGATGCTGGCCAGGTAATCGTGGTACTCCTGCGGGGTCCACAGGCCGCTGCGCGCCGCCAGCATCGGCCCCAGATAATCGGTCAGCCCCTCGTAGCCCCACAGCAGATCCGTCTCCTCGGGCTGCTCGTAATACGGCGTCATCAGGTCCGCGGGGCGGCGGAATTTGCCATTCCAGGAGTGCACGTACTCGTGCGGCAGCAGACTGCCCACCACAAACGCCCCGTCGGGTTCGATCAGCGTGCGCTCCGGCAGACGGCTGTCGTTCGATTCATGGTGTTCGAGGCCGAAATGCTGCACGTGATCGCTGAGCGCCAGCAGGAAGTGGTAATCGCGATAATGGCGCGATCCGAAGAGCTTGCCTGCTTCCGCCACCAGGTTCGTCAATCCCTGCTGAATCGCGGGAGGCATGGCCAGCGCGGCCTCGCTGTCGGCGGCCAGATCGATTTCATGATGGATGGGCTCACCCGGCGGCGTGATGTCGATGGCGCGGTAATACTCGCCCTCGATCACCGGACCGTCGACGAGCATGTCGAGCGAGATGGGCTTGAAGGTGACTTCGTTGCCCGACTGCGACGCAACCGGCAAGGAACTGCCGAAATGCCAGCCTTCGGGAAGGATCAGCTTCGCGTCGTAGGTGAGCTGCTGCGCGGGCGTTCCCGCGGGATAGAGCGCGACCTCGTTCCACTCGAGGACGAGCAGCTTGTCGGTTGCCGATCCGCCGTCGGGCTCGATGAAGTCGTACGCTGCATGCAGATCCGTGACACCCTCCGGGACGTCGACGTGGAAGGTGTAGACGTCGAGCAGATCGCGCCGCCAGGGGATGGTCTGGCCGTTCGCCTCGAACTTCAGCCCGGTGAGGTCGGCAATCGGTCCGCTGGGGCTGTGGTTGCCGGGGATCCACTTGGGGTAATAAAGCCTCAGCGCTCCGGCGTGCACCGGCAGCGTCTCGCGGACGTGCAGGATCTTCTGCGGAGTCTGCGTCGTATCCACGGTGAGCGAGATGGATTGCGCCCATGCGGCGGGCGACAGCAGAGCGGCTGCTGCCAGAATTGCGGACAGGCCAGGAAAACGGAGGTGCATGCGCGTGCTCCTGAAAGGGGTTGGGAGGGACGCAAGCATGATACGCGGAATCGGTCCGTGCGGACATGATGCGCGGGCGCCCTTCCATTCCTCCACTTCGCCGGGCGTTTCTCCCGGTGAAACTTTGCCTGCTGCCGGCGCTGCAGCCGGCGGCAAGGGGTCGGCCGATGCGCGGCGCCGGACTATTTGACCTGGCCGCGGCTGCCTGTGGGGAGACCGTCCGGACCGGGGCCGCTTTTTCTGAGCGAAAACGCGGTATCCTCCGTCATTAGAGCAGACGTGCAAGAATGTCCTGCGCCGGAGCGCAAGGCCGGCTGGAGGATTTGCCAGGATGAGTTGTTTCGAAGGTCAGCTCGCCGGCTGGGGGGCGCCTGCTCCGGTTGCCAACGCCCTGGATACGAGCTTGGATACGAGCCAGACGATCGCTGCCCTGGTTGCCGACTACTCGACCGCGCTCTATCGCGTGGCCTTCTCGGTCACGCGTAATGCCGCTGAGGCGGAAGACGCGGTGCAGGAGACGTTTCTTCGCGTGCTGAAGCACCAGTCGCGGCTCGGTGAAATTCGCGATTACCGCGTGTGGCTGGTGCGAATTGTATGGAATATCGTGCTGGACCGGAAGCGTCGCGCCAAGACGCGCCCGGAGAACGAGGATCTGGCGGACCACGCACGGGTGCTGCCCTCCGGCGAATTCGGCGCGGATCAGAACGTGATCTCCTCGCAGGAGCACGCGCGCATTCTGGCGTTGATCGATCGCCTGCCGCGCCGTGAGCGCGAGGCGATTCTGCTCTCGGCCGTGGAGGAGCTGACGACGGCGGAGATTGCGTCGGTGCTGGCCACTACGGAGTCCTCGATCCGTTCGCGCATCTTCCGCGCGCGCCGCGAGCTGTCGGTCCTGCTGGAGAGGGAAGGAATTTCGCGATGAACGCGGAAAGGGAAACCTGGAAAGAGCGCATCGACGCCGCGCTGCACAGCGCCGGCAGCGCAAGGCCCGCGCCTGGGCTCGAAGGCCGCATTCTCACGCGGCTGGCGGCGGAACGCGCCGCCGTGGAGGCGCGTCCGGTGCGGATGGGGTTGTTCGCGCGGATGTCCGGTTTCGCAGCGCCCGTGCTGGGCGTGGCTACTGCGAGCCTGATCTGTGCGGTGATCGTGGTGGGTTCGGTGGAGCACTCGCGAACCCGGCATCCGGGCCGCGTAGCGCCGCCGGTGCTGGTGCTGCCCGGTCATGGACTGGGGGCGGCCTCGGCGGTTCATCCCGCGGGTCCGGCTACGGCGCCGCTGGCCGCGGGTCCGGGCAGCCGTGGACGCTTTACGCGGCACCTGAGCCATCCGCGCGCGCACATTGCGCCCAACGCGAAAAAGGCAGACGGAGTCGTGGTGCCGGCTCCGGAGACGAATCCGCAGAACTGATCGGATCGTCGCGGCAATCGTCGCCGTCGCCAGGCCAATCCCGCCGTAATGCCGCGCTGCGCGGTACTCTGTTGGGGTGCGAATCCTCCTCACTGCTGCCCGTCTCCTTACGCCCACCGAAAGCGTAGAGCGCCCGGTCGTCACCATCGAAGACGGCGTCATCGCTGCGCTCGCCTCGCAGAGCCATGCCGGCCTGCCGGGCGGCCGCCACATCGATCTCGGCGACGCGACGCTGATCCCCGCGCTCTTCGACGTGCACATCCACGGCAGCGGCGGCCACGATTCGATGGAGGCGACCGAATCCGCGCTGAGCCACATCGGCGCCTTTCTCGCGCGGCGCGGCGTCGGCGCGTATCTGGCGACCACGGTGACCGCACCTCTCGACACGCTGCTGCGCTCGCTCAACGGCCTCGCGAAGCTGATGCAATCGCCGCTCGAAGGCGCGCGGCCGATGGGGATTCACCTGGAGGGCCCGTTTCTTTCTCCTCACAAGCGCGGCGCGCACGCTGAGAGCCAGCTGCAGCCGCCCTCCGTCGCGCTCTTCGATCGCATGTGGCAGGCTGCGGAGGGGAATATCCGGCTGATGACCATCGCGCCCGAACTTCCCGGCGCGGAAGAGACGATCGCGCACGCGGCCCAGCTCGGCGTGCGCATCAGCCTGGGCCACAGCAACGCCGAAGCGGACGCAGCAAAGCGCGGCGTGCGTGCCGGAGGCGTCAGCGCCACGCACATCTACAATGCCATGCGCAGCTTCGATCACCGCAGCCCGGGGCTTCTGGGTGAGGTGCTCACCAACGACCGCCTCTTTGCCGAGATCATCTGCGACGGCCTCCACGTCGATCCCGCCGCGGTGCGCCTCTACTGGAAGGCCAAGGGTCCGGAGCGCGCGATTCTCATCACCGACGCGATGGCGGGCACGGGCATGCCCGACGGCAACTACATGCTGGGCGAGCTGCAGGTGCGCGTGAAGAACGGCCGCTGCGTCGTGGGTGAAGACACCCTCGCCGGCAGCACCCTCACCCTCGACCGGGGCGTGCGCAACTTCGCGGAGTTCACCGGGGCGAGCCTGGCCGAGACGGTCGCGCTGGCTACGCGCAATCCCGCACGCATGGCGGGCTTCGACGGCGAGATCGGCGAGATCGCCGTCGGCCGCGGCGCGGATATCGCCGTGCTTTCGCCGAAGAACGAAGTGATCGAAACGTTCCTGCGCGGCACGCCGTGCGGAATGGCCGCAACGCCGGCGGCCTTCAACGAATAGATCAGCGCGCGCCGTGGGAAATCATCATTGAGCCGCGGCTGGAGTCAGCACGCCGCGCAGCACGTTCAGGCTGCCATCGACGGGCGGGCTCTCGAGCCCGAGAATTTTCACGATCAGCGGATAGACATTCACGTTCTCGAAGGGCTTCAGCGTCACGCCCGCGCGGATGTCC
>DATJQW010000119.1:0-4820 GCA_035505395.1 Acidobacteriaceae bacterium | reverse complement strand
GCGCGGATGGGGCTGCGGCCTTCACGCCCGCGCAGACGGAGCTGGAGAACCGGCTGCGGGCGTGGCGCAAGGCCGAAGCGGCCGCGGCGGGCAAGCCGGCCTTCTTTGTGCTGACCGATGCGGCGCTGCGAGGGGTGGTGGTGGCCGATCCGCGAACCATGGCGGAGCTGATGTCGATTCACGGCATCGGGCCGGTGAAGGCGGAACGCTACGGCGCAGCGATTGTGGCGATCTGCCGAGGAGATGCCGGGTAAGCGTGGTTGCTGACGCGGGGGAATGCTTCCGGAGGGCGGACATTACGTCAACTTCGCCAGCGGCTCGCCGGAGAAACGAGGGAAAATGCTGATGCATGACAAATGAAGCTTCCAGCAAGACAGAGGCCGGTCTTGCAGCGGCGATCGTGGGCTTCCTGGGCGCGGAGCCAAATCAGTTCATTTCCGAAGATGAGAATCTTCGCGAAGTTTGCAGGTGGCTAGCCCGTTTCACTCAGGAACTGCTCAAGGGCAAAGACGATTGGGGTAGGTATGCATGGGTTGACGACATCTATCCGTGCACCGCAAAACGGGAACCTTCAGGAACGCTCGTGTTAGCGGCCTTGATGATTTGGGTGGCGGACGACAAGAAGTCCGCGGAGTGGAAGGAACCACTTTTTGCCGAGATACGTCTGTCAGCGAGCTCAACCGCGCGCTTAGAGTATGAGATTCGAGTCGGTGATGCCGATCGCGGATTGGCAAAATGCCCGTACAGCTCACCCCACGAGTATCCCTCTGTTGCTGTTGAGAACTGGCTGTTTACCTTCGACTCGGAGCACACGGGCGGGTGACCGGCACAGCGGAAGTTTCGACCGGGCGAGCCTGCCCTCCCGCCAGCTGCTCTGTCCACCCTGCAACGGCTCCCGATAACGCAGTTCGCGGCAGTTCGACCGCTTGATGCGTTATTTCTCAGGCTGCCGCCCGCTGATGGTCGCGCCGGCTTCGGGATCGGTTATTCAGGCTTAGAGGTGGCTGGCTCTCCTTACCTTATACGGTCTGCGTGGGTTGCTGGAGCAATGCTTCCGGCCGAGGGACAAGAGGCTTAGTATCGCGAAGCCAGGGGATTGACTCGCGATAATAGAGCGCCGGCCACTCGACCAGCCTGGTGGCCGCGTACGCGATGAGCATGGCGCCGGCGCACTGGGCGGCCAAAGCCGCGAACCAGGCAGGAACAGGGGGAAGCATCGTCATGATTTTGTTGCCGACCCCGAGCATGGCGGAATGCCACAGATAGAGAGCATAGGAGTAGACACCAATCTGGGCGATCAGGCGATACACCCACAGGCTGGTGAACTTGCCCGAGTACTCCATGCACAGAATCAGAAAGGCTCCGCAGGAGATATAGAGCACGGTGTAACCGGGCCCGCGGAAGAATTCCCTGTCGGGCACAAGCAGCGCAAAAGCCACCCCGGCTGCGGTCACCAGCAGCAACAGGAACTTCTGCCGGGCGATCTTTGCATAGGTGCCGGGCATGAAGTGATACAGAACCGCGACGATGACTCCAAACATCAGGCTGTCGATACGGTTCTGCGTCCAGGCCAATGCCCCGGCAAGATTGCCCATATAGGCGGTGATGCAGCGCGCGGTAAACGACAGGAGGCTCACGACCGCCAGAAGCGCGAGGATGCGGGACGGCGTCCACCGCCGTGCGGCAACCCATCCGAGCAGGAGCGCCAGAAAGATGTAGAAATGCTCCTCAATCGAGAGGGTCCAGGTTTGCGTAATGCTGCTTCCGAAATAGTTCTGCACCTGAAAGAAGTTTTGCCAGAAGAAGGTGCGGAGGGGGTGGTGGCGAATCAGCGCATGGAAGAAGATCAGGAAGTAGAAAGCGGGCCAGATTTTAAATCCGCGGCGAACCAGAAAACGCAGCGGCTGAATGGCGCCGGTGGTCTTGTACTCCTTGAGCAGAAGGCCCCCGACGAGGAATCCGGAGAGGACGAAGAAGAGGTCGACTCCGTGGCCCCCGGCAGTGCTCATAACCCAATTGAAGCCATCCATGACCGCGATCCCGGTGGCTGGCTTGCGGAAATGAGCGAACATCACGAGCAGGATAGCGATGCCACGGACGAAGTCCAGTTCGATGCGCCGTGGTTTGCCCGGAACTTTCATGGCATCTCCTGGATGGGCTGCACACGATCGGCGGTGGGCAGGCAAAGTACGATCCTGATTGGGAGCGGGATTGCAACGGCGGCGATTACCCCGGGGAACGTCCCGGTCGCCGACAGCATCGTCACCTGCCCGCCCCGTTTATCGACAGACTCAGGAACTTCCTTTCTCCAGGGCAGGCGGTGCTCGATCCGCACGCAGCTGGCGAGCGGTGAAAGGACGAATCGCCTCAAATCCGCATGGGCATGATGATGTAGCGGTATTTGTAGTCGTCGGAGGCGTCTTCGGGGCGCATCTGGCCGGCGGACTGGGCGTCTTTGAACTCCAGGCGCACTTCGCCGGAGTTGCCGATGGCCTTGAGGAAGTCGATCAGGTAAGAGGAGTTGAAACCCACCACGATGGGATCGGAGCTGTAGGGCGTCTCGATGGTGTCTTCCGACTCGCCGGCTTCGGCGGAGGACGAGGAAACCTTCAGCTCGTTCTGCTCGATGCGCATTTTGATGGCGCCCGAGCGCTCGTCGGCAAACTGCGCCACGCGCTGGATGGAGCCGGAGAGATCTTCGCTGCGCACGATGACGAATTTGTTGTTGTCGCGCGGCATCACCGCTTCGTAGTTGGGGAACTGCCCGCTGAGCTTGCGGCTGGTGAGCACGCGATGGCCGATGCGGAAGAAGAGCGTGGAGTCGTCGTCGGCAAAGTCGAGGGCTTCGGCGTCGCTGGAAGCCAGCAGCGACTGCAGCTCCTGGAGGGCCTTGCGGGGAATGAGGATCTTTTTCTCGGCGCTGATGCCGGGGAAGCTTTCGCCGGATTTCTCGATGTGCGCGAGGCGATGGCCGTCGGTGGCCACCATGGCGATGGATTCGGCCTTGAGGATCATCAGCGCGCCGTTCAGTGTGTAGCGCGATTCCTCGTTGGAGATGGAGAAGATGGTGCGAGCGATG
This sequence comes from Acidobacteriaceae bacterium, assembly GCA_035505395.1. Taxonomy (GTDB): domain Bacteria; phylum Acidobacteriota; class Terriglobia; order Terriglobales; family Acidobacteriaceae; genus Palsa-343. The sequence continues at coordinate 1,741 of DATJQW010000119.1, read as the reverse complement.
AGGGTGTGCAGCGAAGCGGCGGGAATGCGGGTGTTGGAGGTCTCAGGAAACTCGGGCACCTGGGGAAAATTGGCGCGCGCCATGCCCACCATGCGGGTGTTGGAGCGGCCGGCGCGGATCTGCACCCAGTGGTTCTCGAGCAGCTTGATGGAGATGTCGCCGTCGCCCAGCAGGCGGATGTAGTCGTAGAGTTTGCGCGCGGGGATGGTGCAGGAGCCGGGCTTTTTGACTTTGGCGGCGCAGGAGGTGCGAATGCTCTGATCGAGATCGGTAGCGGTGATCACGATGCGGTCGCCGTCGGCTTCAAGCAGGAAGTTGGAGAGGATGGGGATGGTGGTTTTGCGCTCGACCACGCTCTGAGTGGCCGTGAGCTCGCGCAACAGCTCCTGTCGGCTGATGGCGATCTCCATCGCCCCGCCCTGGACCGCTTTTTCCTGTTCAACGCCAGCCGGCATCGTAGTTCCCCCTCGCGCTTTGCCCCAATGTACACCACGCAGAGCGGCCTTCCGCAATGGACGCCCCGCTGACCCTTCATTCTAGTAATAAAAGGGCGGAGTCGGCTCTCTGGAAAACGGGTCTTTATTGTGAGAAGCCTGTTGCGACGGATTCTCGCGCCGGGTACAGCCCGGCGGCGACGGCTACTACGGGTTCAGTTTTGTTATTTCTCCAGTAGCAGTAGTCGTTCGCCTCGGAAAAGTGGAAAGCGATGGCGAAACCGCCGGGGACGCGGGGATGGGGAGGGTGCGGGTTTTAGAAAACCGGGGCGGGCAGAAGAGCAAAAGGAGGAAAGCGGGGGAGAATCGGGCGTGGGCGTCCGGTTTTCTCCACCGGTTCAACAGCCGTGCTGCCGAGTGTTGTGGAAACGGGCAGCGCTGAGTGGAAAGCGCGGTCTGAGGCAGGCATGGTGCGGATTTGCTGAGACCCGGAGATGCACAGGATCCGGCTTATCCGCAGTCTCCACAGCGAGCGGTGAGGGCGAGGAAATCGGGACAAAGTGGACGGGGCGGCGCTAAAACGGCCGAGAAAATTTTTGATAACGCTGCGAGCGTAGGCTAACTGCAGGAGGCCGGGGATGAAGATTGTCGTCTTCGGAGCGTCGGGCGGAACCGGGCGCGAGCTGGTGCGGCAGGGCGCGGCGCTGGGCCATGAAGTCACGGCGTTCGTCCGCAATCCGGCGTCGCTGGCAGCGCAGAGCGGGGTGCGCATCTTTGCCGGCAACGCGCTGGACGACCGGGCGGTGCTGGATGCGATCGCCGGCCAGGAGGCTGTGATGTCGGCGCTGGGATCGCGCTCGCTGCGCAACAATTCCCTGCTGCCGGAGGCAATCCGGCGGATTCTGCCGTCGATGCAGCAGCATCGGGTGCGGCGGCTGATCGTGCTGGGCGCGGCCGGCGTGTGGTCCGGAAGCGGCGGCAAAATTTCCGTCGCGGGCAAGTTGATCGTCGGGTTGCTGGGGATGACGCTTCTGCGGCGTCCCTTTCAATCGCAGCGCGCCATGCAGGAGCTGATCCAGACCAGCGACACCGACTGGACCATCGTGCAGCCGCCGTTCCTGCTGAATGCGCCGGGGCGCGGCGTGTATCGCGTCGACGGCGAGAGCCTGCCTCCGCGCGGGATGAGGATTGCGCGCGCCGATGTGGCGCGGTTCATGCTGGCGCAGCTGGGCAGCGCGGAGTGGGTGCGCAAGTCGCCGTTTATTGCGTGGTGAATCGCACTCCCGGGCGGCTGCTGCGGTTCGCGG
>DATJQW010000118.1:0-12814 GCA_035505395.1 Acidobacteriaceae bacterium | reverse complement strand
AGTATCCTGTGGTTGCTATGTCCCCGAAGACTGCTGTCCTGATCCTGCTTACCCTTCCCTGGGTCGCCTCGCTCGCTCAGACATCTCCCGGCTCAAACGATCAGGTGGCGCTGCACATGCAGAAGGCGCAGGAGTATCTCGCGCAGCGCCGGCCTGACCTGGCGATTCCCGAGCTGCAGGCGGTCGTTGCACTCGATCCGGGCAACGTGGACGCGCGGGGCAACCTGGGTGTGCTGCTGTATTTCCGCAGAGACTATGCCGGCGCACTGCCCGACCTGCGTGCCGCCGTTCAGGCAAAGCCGGATCTGTGGAAGATCCAGGGGCTGCTCGGTCTGGACGAAGCCCACTTGCAGGAGGCAGACGCCAGCCGCACAGACCTGGCGGCGGCATTCCCCCATCTGACCGAGCCTCCGTTTCAACTTGAGATCGGAGAGGCTCTGATCGGCAACTACACTGCTACTGAAGACCTCGACAAGGCTGCGGCCGTTGTTTCCGATCTGCTGTCGACGCGTCCAACCGATGTGCACCTGCTGTATCTTTCCTATCGGCTCTATTCCGATCTTGCTGGCCGCTCCGAGCTCACCCTGGCTCTGAGCGCACCGAACAGCGCCGAGATGCACCAGGTGATGGCGCGCGAGCTGGCGCGCCACGACGACGACACTCCGGCGATTGCCAATTATCGTGAAGCTCTGCGCATCGATCCGCAACTGCCCGGCGCGCACACGGAGCTGGGAGATCTGTTGTTTCATTCGCCGGACGTAACTCTTCAGGCGCAGGCGAAAGCGGAGTTTGAGGCGGCGCTGGCGGTCAATCCGCGCGATGAGCGAGCGCAGCTGATGCTGGGGGAGATCGCGGAGCAGAACGGCAATCTCACCACAGCGCTGGCCGACGATCAGCGCGCGCTGGAGCTCGATCCGAACGACACGGACGCCTGCCTGGAGGCAGGGAAGGTGCTGGTGCTGATGAGCCAGCGGGACAAGGCACAGCAGATGTTCGAACACGCCGTGCAGCTTGACCCGAGCAATTACGTGGCCCATTACCGCCTGGCCGCGATCTACCGGCAGGAAAACAGGCCGGTTGACGTGAAGCAGCAGATCGCGCAGTACGAGAAGTACAAGCAGATGAGCGACAAGCTCCAACAGATTTTTGACCAGATGCGCGTGGCCTCAGGGCAGCATCCGGACAAGGGAGATGCCGGATCTCAGCCGTAATCCCCATGCAGGTCCGGGAGGCGGTCGCGTGGCACGCGAGCTCCTGGAGAAGATGAAGACGGCCTGAACTGGTCGCAATTTACACCCGCGGCGATCCGTACTAGTGTGGTTCTGAAAGACCTCGGTCCCCATGGTGTAGAACAGGACGTAAGGACATGGAAGCAGTTCGGAATGGACAGTGCGGTCTCTGTAGTCACTTTGGAGAGCACCACAAGGCGGATGTGCTGGTCAGCATCCGGACGACCCACCAGGCCGACCTCGAGATCCTGGATGAATGCGGCCATCCCAAACATGCGGGCCTGCACCTGAAGGTCACGCCGATCAGCGGTTGCGATGGCTTTGCGCCGGCGGCCGCGGCAGCCTGAAGCACGCCAATTCGGGAGAAGAACCGCGGCTCGGACATTCTGGCCGCGGTTTTTCTCTGGAGGCGGTTCGCCGCAAGGATAGAACGGGACAGCGACACAGCGGGCCTTCGCCGCGAGCTCGGGAGGCAGACGAACGTCAGCTGCCGAACATGCAGGCTGCTGACGAAATCGCTGTGCCCCTGCGGCGGCGCGCCCAGCGAATCGCATCGATCTCCCAGGGAGCCGGCTCCGGAAAGAGCTGCTCCAGCCGAGAGACGACATATCGATTGTCCATTGAATCCTCGTTGAGGCAGGCGAACTGATTCTTAGCCAGCTTCGCGTCCACCACATCCGCAGCCATATCGTTGCTACCCAGCCATCCCCGGACCCGGTCGCTGCTCAGGGGCAGCGCCGACTGGCCGCTGCAGTTCAGAATGGTGGAGAAGAGGCACATTCCTGGCTGCTCGCCGAAGTCGAACCGCAAAACCTGCCGAATCCAGTCCTTTTTCACGGGATATGGGATATGCCCGTCAAAATTCTTCGCGGGATAACCATGGTTTCGGAGAACGCGGCCGGTGTTGACGAGGCGGCGTTCCCACTGGCCGGCATCTTCGTCAGGATCTTCGGCAATCTCGCCCCGATGCCAGAGTCTGAACTCAGCCGGAAGACTGGGGCGCAGCAAAATATGATCGTCGCTGCACAGGATGAAGGGATTGGAAATCCGCGGCTCCATCGCCAGGCGCAGAGCCTTCTGCAGCAGGTTTGCGTCTTTGCATGTGCGATAGGGGTCGGGCCAGGGCAGGCATCGGACCTTCGTCCGGTCGATCCAGGCTGGGATGTGCCCGATGATCCAGGGCCTGGCCGATGCGAGATAGTACGTCCGGAAGGATCTCATGGAGATTCGGAGCTCCCAGTCGCCGGCGGTGCTCCCTGAACCTAACATCCACGCGACATCCATGGCGCTCCTCCGGCGGACCTCAGAAGTAAGCAGACTTCGGCCGCGCGGGGTCCCACAGCCAGCGCCCCTTCATCCGCGTGAACCTGACTCTTCCGGGGTTATGCGGGCGAATCTCGGCGCTATTCTGCATCTTTCTGCAAACCATGGCGACCTGGCGCGCCACATCCGGAATGTAGTCCAGCCCGCCACACACGACTCCGCGGAAACCCTGTCCCTCTGCGACGAGCCCCCAGTTTCGGGGGTCGTGCCCTTCTGAGACAAGTTCGTCAGCCGTTCTCGCCGCTGTAGGAAAGAAACCCTCGACCACATAGACAAACAGGCTGAGGTCTCCGGCTTCTTCAGGCCACACCGGTTTATGAAAGCTTGCAGCGCCGGGCTTTACCTTGCGCGCTCTGGTGGCGCTGGCAATCGCGCTTTTGACGGTCATCTCGGCGATGGTTCCCGGCCTGGGGTCGAAGAGCCCAACGGCCTGGCATCCGCGCAGACGATTGAACCACGCTCCATCCCGGTACTCGCGTTTGGAGATGCGGGTGAATACGGGACCGCGCTCGCGCAGGTAGCGGCCCAGAAACGGCAGATATCCGGCACTTCCATGCCCGTCTTCGCCAAGAGTTGGATGGCTCCTGCCCTTTGACAACGCTGCAACGATCACGGTGTCACGGGCCAGCCTCACCAGTTCAATATCCTCGGGGGCCATTTCATCGGGATCGGATGGAGTCTGTGCACTGATCTCCATACCCTTATCGGGCGAGTCATCGCTGGCAATCACGGCGATCTTTGCGGTGACCAGATCGACTGAGAGTTTCTGCTCAGGTTCGCGCCGGCAGAGTACGCTTCTCCGCGTGAACAGTGCTTCGATGGGGCAAACAGACTGGAACAGCTGGTGGCCCCGGCCCTCAGCATCCACCACGACCAGCAAGGCGGCGGGCTCCAGTTCGTTGCCGCGGCAATAATCCAGCAGGACTCTCTTGGCAATTCCTTTATTCAGAATGTCGTCGACGAGCAGCACGCGGGCGCCGGGGGGCGGGCGAACGCCCTCCAGCCGCCGCCGCAATCCATCGGCCTTGCGGCGTTTGCGCAAATAGAAACCATTGAGGGGCGCTCCACCCGCCGCGCGGTTCACGGAAAGGATGCCGGCGACGATGGGGATGGCTGCGCTCTCGAGGCCGCCGATCCACTGAGCATCGTAAGCACGGGTGCGCCTCCACAGGAGAACAGAGCAGCAACTGAGAGCCTCATCCTGGAGCAATGGCGCGCGCAGGTCCCAGATCATGGCGTCGCGGCTGGCTACGAGTCTGTCGCCGTCGTGCCGCCAGAACCTTTCAATCGCCGGATCCGGACCGCCGCTCCAGCCGATTTTCCTGAAGGCTGCCTGCGACCGAAACTTCACGCCCGATTCCCGAATGGACTGCATCAGGCGGCGCTCGAGGACATCCTGAGGCAGCGCAAGGAGCCGCTGAAGCGTGGGCGCCGATGGCGCAAGTGGAGGAGTCGTTGTCAGGAGTTGTCCCATCACAGCACCAGAAGCCTATAAGAATCGCGACAACATCAGGCAGCAGGCCAGCCCGATTCTGCACGGCCTGCGGCGAAGGGATTCGAAGATCGCGTCCTGGGAAGACGACGGAGAGACCCGCCGTGGAACGGGTCTCCCGTCGATCAGCGAGGCGCGGAGCCAGAGCGCCAACGCAGCTCAGTCCTTTGCGTTTTTCGAGATGGCCGCGATAGCTGTAAGCGCGACATTCGAAACCATGGCGACCATCGACGACATTGAGGCGACGGCCGCGCAGCAGCAGCAGTCACAGGAGCCGGTTCCTCCCGCTGCCTGCGACCCGGTCCCTCCCGCTGAACCTGAGCTTCCGCCTCCGGTACCGGTGGTACCACCAGTGCCGCCTGTTCCGCCACTACCGCCGCTACCGCCCTTTCCGCCACTGCCACCCTTCCCGCCACCGCTGCCACCCTTGCCACCGCCGCTGCCCTTTCCACCCTTGCCGCTACCACTCTTGCTCTTTCCTGAACCTGAGCCAGACTTGGAGTCGGTATCGGAATCCGTGTCTGAATCTGTGTCCGAGTCAGTATCGGTATCGGTGTCGGTATCCGTATCTGTGTCCGTGTCGGTGTCGGTATCAACGTCGCCGTCAATGGTGTCTGTATCGGTGTCGGTATCGGTGTCGCCGTCAATGGTGTCGGTATCGCCGAAATCCCCATCATCTCCGTCGCCGTCCCCATCCTCGGCAAGCACCGGCTTTTCAGTCGGCAACGCGCGCTCTTTGGCGGACTTCCCTGTTCTTCCCCTGCTTCGATTTCTCCTGGGCATGGTGTTCTCCTGTTCCGGTGAGAGCAAACTACGGTCGCGCTTCGCAGCCGCCGTGGACAACTGCCTGCCGAACGGTGACGAACCGCGGGGCAAACGCCGGGACCTGAGCTGCGCGCTCACTTCTCTCCCTGGGGTGCCGCCCATGATGGGCGAGAGGCCGCTGAACACTCAATAGTGGCAATCTGTCGAATTTCTTAATTCTTCTGTCGCCGCAACCCTAAGCAAACACGGCGATTGGGTGGCACGAAGAGAAATTCGGATTAGAATGCATCCATGCTCGGGGGGGCGGCCGTGGCAACCGAGCCAGCCAAAGCCGAGGAACTGATCTGTTTTGGACGGGATTTCGAGTTCGATCCAGATCTTTACGAATTGCGGCGAGCCGGGCGTGTGCTTCGGCTCGAACGTATTCCCCTGACCATTCTTCTCCTGCTGCTGCAGGAACACGGTCGGATTGTGGGACGCCAGGAGATTGCCGACGCGGTCTGGGGCAAGGGCATCAGCCTCGACGTCGATAACAGCATCAATGGGGCCATCCGCAAGATCAGACAGGTTCTGCGTGACAACCGCGGGCAGCCGCGCTTCATTCAGACGGTGACGGGGCGTGGATACCGGTTTATTGCTCCGGTGAGATGCGAACCGGCAGCGCAACGCTCCGGCACGACGCGAGCGAATACTCCTGAAGATAACAAGCTCGAAGAGACACCTCAGCACGTGGCGGCCGCGCCGGAGGAAAGGCATGACGCCGTGCCGGCGCCACGCAACGCTGCCCGGCTTTTGCTGTCGTGGCAGACTATCACAGCCATCGCACTGACGGTGATGCTGGCCGTGGGCGGCGCATGGCTGTGGCGCCGCGACAGGTCTCGCCCAACAGCTCCTGCGGCGGTGCGGCTGGCCGTTTTGCCGTTCCAGAATCTCACCGGCGATCCGAGCGAGGACTACTACAGCGACGGCTTCACCGAGGAAATGATCACCCAGCTGGGCAATCTCGATCCGCAGCAGCTTGCGGTAATCGCGCGCACGTCGGTTATGGCCTACAAAGACGGTCATGTTTCCCTGGCAAAGATTGCGCGAGACCTGCGTGTTCAGTACGTGCTCGAAGGAAGCGTCCGCAGGGAGAAGGACCAGGTCCGCATCACGGCGCAACTCATCAAGGTGCAGGATCAGACCCATCTCTGGGCCCGCGAGTACGATCGCTCTCCGGAGGACCTGCTGGCGATCCAGAGAGAGATCGCCCAGGAAGTTGCCGACGAGATTCAGCTGACGCTGGGTACTCATGGTCACGCGCCGCGGCCGGCGCCGCCGGCGTTCTCTGCCCAGGAGGCGCAGGCCTGGGACTTATACCTCAGAGGCCGCTATGCATGGAACAAGCGGTCTCTGGAAGGTCTGCAGGAGGCGGTGGAGTTATTTGGCCGGGCCGTGGCTGTGAATCCAAAGTTCGCCCGAGCGTATGCAGGGCTGGCGGACTCCTGGGCTCTGATGAGCAGTTATGGTTTCGTACCGGCGAGCATCTACATGCCGCGGGCAAGGGCGGCCGCGCTGAAGGCACTTGAACTCGACGACTCGCTGGCGGAGGCCCATACTTCTCTGGCTCTGATAGCGGAGAACTTCGACTGGGACTGGCGCACCGCCGAGCGGGAGTACCGGCGCGCGCTGCAGCTGGACGCCAACTATGCGACGGCCCACCACTGGTTTGCCGAGTGCCTCGCTTACGAGGGACGGTTTGACGAGGCGCTCCAGGAAAGCGAGCGTGCCCGACAGCTCGATCCGCTGTCGTTGATCATCACGATCGATAACGGAGCCATCCTTTACTACGCGCGCGAGTATGACCGGGCGATCGGCCGTCTGCAGGAAGTTCTGAACGTCGATCCGGATGCGGGACGCGCCTATCTCATCGTCCAGGCCTATGTCCAGCAGGGGCGCTACGAGGAAGCTCTGGACCGGCTCCGTACCTGGCGCCGGCGCGATGACGGACCCTGGGCGTGGGCTTTCGAGGCGTATATCTACGGCCGATCCGGCAATCTGCCGCGCGCGCGAGCGGCTTTGCGCAGGCTGCAACTCGACAGCCGCACAGCGCACATCGATACAGCTCCACTCCTCAGCCTGGCGTACGCAGGCATCGGGGATAAGGACAAGTGGATTGCGGTGCTGCAGCAGGCGTGCCGGCAGCGCTCCAATCTGCCTACGACCTTTAAAGTCGACCCCATCTACGACAGCCTGCGCGGCGATCCGCGGTTCGTGGCCTTGTTGCGCCAGGCCGGACTCGATTCCTGACGAAGGCGAGATTTCGGGTTGGCTGTGCTGCGGCTACGTGGATCCGGTCGCTGCGTCATCTTCCGGTAGTCACGTGGGATGGAAGCTTTTCATCCAGGAGAGGAGTTCCCGGGAGCATCCCCTTTGAAAGAGCAAGCCTGAGTGCCATTATGGTTGGAGCAATGAGAAAGATACTGATCCTCGGCGCAGGCGGACAGATTGCCCGTTGGGTCATCGACATGCTGGCGGACGACGACACGTTACAGCTCACGCTTTTCCTGCGGCACACCGGCAAGCTCAGGGAAAGCGTGCCAAAGAATGCGCAGGTTGTGCGGGGTGACGTACTCAACATGAAGCAACTGAATCGTGCGATGGTCGGGCAGGACCTGGTCTATGCCAATCTGGCCGGCGAGGATATCGATACCCAGGCGGAGAATATTGTGAAAGCGATGAAGACGGCGAAGGTAAGGCGGCTCATTTTCGTCGCATCGCTGGGGATTTACGACGAGGTTCCAGGCAAATTCGGCGCATGGAATCGTCGCCAGATCAGCGACTATCTGCCGCCGTTTCGCCGGGCGGCCGATGTCATCGAGGCCTCCGGACTGGACACCACTATCCTGAGACCGGCCTGGCTTACAGACAAAGACGAGGTGGATTACGAGACGACCGGGAGGGATGAGCCCTTCAAGGGAACAGAAGTCTCCCGGAAGAGCGTCGCCGCCCTGATTGCAAAAATCATCGATTCGCCCACGAGATTCGAGCGCCGCAATCTCGGCGTCAATAAGCCCGGGACAGACGGAGATAAGCCGGCATTTGTGTGAATTCAGTTTTGCCTGCTTCCGGTTGAAGGATTCCGCGAGGCATAGTCTGTTAGCCCGGCCAGCTATCATCTATCTCGGGTGCGGAATGGAAGCGGGGCCGGCTCGCCGTGTCCGCGGATTGCCGCGACCAGGCTCTGGACTATAATTCGGCCATCCGGAATGGTGTTGTATGACACTCAACCGGGCGCCAGATGCGCCGGAGCTGTCCCCAGCTCGGCCAGACGCGGGACTGCAGAGAGACTTCTCCTCGAGCCTCTACGCGGAGCTGCGCGATTTAGCGGGCCGCCGAATGCGTTTCGAGCGCGCTGATCATACACTTCAGACCACGGCACTGGTGCACGAGGCCTATCTGCGGCTCGCTGATGCGACCCCCCATGTATACGCCGACCGGATCCACTTCCTGGCCGCTGCGGCGCAGGTGATGCGCCACGTTCTGGTGGATCATGCTCGATCCAGAAGGGCGCGGAAACGCGGCGCGGGAGGAATTCAGGTAACCCTCGACGAGGGACTGCTTGCAACCCCGGGTGCTTCGATCGACGTACTGACAATCGACGAAGCGCTGACACGCCTCGCGGCCCTGGATTCCCGTCAGGCGGGAATCGTCGAAATGCATTTCTTTGCCGGAATGACTTTCGAAGAGATCGCGGCTGCGCTCGGGATCGCCCTGCGCACCGCCAAGCGGGATTGGGCCATGGCGCGGGCCTGGCTCCATGACGAATTGTCCAGCAAGTTATGACTCCCGAACTTTGGCAGCGCCTGAAGCCGCTGTTCTATGCCGCCATCGAGCGGGAGCCGAACAGACGCGCCGCATTCGCCGCCGAGCTTTGCGGGACAGATGGCGAGCTCAGGGAGCATTTGCTGCGTTTGCTCGATGAGCACGCGAAGGATACCGGGCCGATCGACCGGTCAGCAGCCGATCCCGTGCTTCTGGCCGAAGCCGCGGCCATGCGATTCCATCCCGGCCAAATCCTGCTGAAGCGCTTTCGTATCGTCCGGCTGCTCGGAAGAGGCGGGATGGGCGAAGTGTTTGAGGCCCAGGATCTCGAGACCGGAAGGATTGCGCTCAAGACCATTCGCGCGGACATTGCCGCATCACCTCAGATCCTCGCGCGCTTCCGACGCGAGGTGCAGCTGGCGAGGAAGGTGTCCGGTCCGCAGATTTGCAGGATTCACGAGCTGTTCGTGATGCCGGAAGCCGATGGCTTTCCGGCGACAGCCTTTCTCACCATGGAATTCCTCGAGGGCATGACTCTCAGCAGGAAGCTCGCCGAATCAGGCCCTCCGGGCCCTCACGAAGCGTTGCCCATTGCACTGGACATTTGCGAAGGCTTACGGCTGATCCACGAACAAGGGATCGTCCATCGCGATTTGAAGGCAGCCAACATCATGCTCTGCAACCGTGCCGGAAAGAGCCGCGCGGTGGTGATGGACTTCGGGCTGGCGTGGCTGGACGCCTCGGCGCCGATCGCGCCGGACGCGTCCACCCTGTCCGAGATTCCTTCGCAGACGGCTCATGGCGTCCTCGCGGGAACGCCGGCATACATGGCGCCCGAGCAGTTTGAGGGCAAGCCGGTTTCGCCGGCGACCGATCTCTACGCGCTGGGCGTGGTGCTGTATGAGCTGATGACCGGACGCCAGCCCTACGCCGCCGACACTCCCGTCGCGGCGGCGATCCGTCACGCGCGCCGTCCCGATCCCGTTTCCTCACTCCGGCGGCACATGCCGCGCCACTGGGATCGCGTTATCGCCCGATGCCTCGAATATGAACCGGAGAAGCGCTTCCAGCAGGCCGGCGAAGTCGCTGCGGCGCTGAGGTCAAGCCCGCTGCGCCCTCAGAATATCCGCAAAGACCATCCTCGCCTGATGTGGCTCGCCGCAGCAGCAGTGCTGGCGTTCATTGGGTTGTGGGCGGCGTTCTGGTGGAGATCGATGCAATATTACCGACCGGATGCGGAGGCGAACCGATGGTATCAGGATGGACTGAGCGCGCTGCGGGAAGGCAGTTACCTGAAGGCGACCAGGGAGCTGGGCAACGCGGTGGGCCGCGACCAGCATTTCGTGATGGCGCACGCCAGGCTGGCGGAAGCCTGGGCGAACCTTGACTTTGACGGCGTCGCGCAGCGGGAGATGCTGATCGCCAGCGCCGGCGAGAGTCGCGTGCTGCCGCTGGACCGGATGTATCTCGACGCAATTCGAGATACCCTGACGCGCGATTTCAAGGGAGCGCTCGACTTATACCGAAGGATCCTCGACCGGCTTCCGCAGTCCGGCAAGGCGTCGGGGTATCTGGATGTAGGGATGGCCTATGAACGCGTGGGCGATCCGCAGGATGCTCTCGCAAACTATGCAAAGGCGTCCTCTCGCGATGCCGATAATCCCGCTCCGTGGCTGCGCGCCGGCATGCTGCAGACACGGCTGAATCACGTTTCGGAAGCGAATGAGGACTTCGCCCGGGCTCAGGCTCTCTACGCAACCGAAATGAATTCGGAGGGCCAGGCCGAGCTTGACTATCAGCGCGGCTATCTGGCCAGCCTAAAAGGCGATGTTGCGAATTCTATGTCGTTCCTTCAACGATCCATCGATGAAGGAAAGGCGATCTCCAGTCCCCAGTTACAGATTCGCGCTCTCACTCAGCTCAGCAGCATTGAATGTGCATCGGGCCACCTCGATCGGGCGGTCGCAGATGCAAACAGCGCCATTCAACTGGCGGGTTCGCGCCAGCTGGACACGTGGGCGGCGATGGCTCTGGCATGGCTCGCGAATGCCCATCTCAATCAGGGGCCGGCGCATTTCGCGGAGGCCGACTCGGAACTGACTGACGCCCGCGACCTGGCCGCCCAAAGTCAGCAGGGCCGCGCACTGGCTCTTGCCAATCTCGTGCTCGCAAGCCTGCGCGACTCGCAGCATCGGTGGGCCGAAGTTATCGCTCCCGCCACAGACGCGCTTGCCTATTACAGGGCAAACGGGTACTTTGCCAACGCCGCCAATGCGAGGCTGCTGCTTCTGCGTGCGACTCCGGTCACCGGTGATCTGGAGCTCCGCTTGAAGGACGCCCAGGATTTCTCCAACCTCGCTGAGAATTCAGGGAGTTCGTATTTACGTGGGGAAGCGGACCATGCCCTTGGCAACGCCTATGAGTTGCTGGAGCGCTACTCCGATGCGCTGCAGCAGTTCAGCAATGCGGTTTCCCTGGCCGGAAACACCACCAATCGTGGCTACGAAGTCATCGCGATGAGCGCTGTTCTGGTCAGGCTCGGGCAAATCTCCAAAGCCCGCGCGTATCTGGCGTCGCTGCCTGCTGATCCCGCGTACAGGTTGGATCTCGAGGGAGTGCAGGCCGACGCCCTGCTGGCTCAGGCGCAATACCCTGGGGCAAATCGTCTGTCCGCCCGAGTTCTCCACGAGAACCCGGACCTGCCTCAGGATGAGCGACGAGATTTTGAGAATCGGCTCGCCATCGCTGCGGCCCATCTGGGCAGGAGCACAGAGGCCCTGGCCTCATTTACAGATATGCCGGCTGGAAATACTGAGAATGAGGCGGATCGCGCTTACACGGCGCTCCAGCGGCTGGAAATGGAGTTATGGGTCGGACAGCGGGAGACCGTCCTTTCGAGTGTCGACGGCCTGACTAGTTATCTGGATCGTCAGTCGCTGTACGATTCTTCTCTTCGGGCTGATCTGATCGCAGCGGCAGCGGCCGAATCCGCCGGGGCCAGATCAAAACAGGCGCTTTTTACTCAAAAAGCGATTGACAATCTGAGCAAGCTCAAACATACTTGGGGCCTGTCTGCCGTTCGTATCTATCTGAGCCGCCCGGACCTTCACGCACTTATTCTCATGCTTCCCCCGAGAAGTCAGGCTGAATTATCAGGGTAATCGCAGGCTTCGTATTTGACTTGAGACGGAGTGTGCCATGAAAGCTTATGGTGTTTGCGCTATCGCGCTTGCATGCGTGACGTTCTTGAGCTTGGCCGGTTGCCGTAAGCACAGCAACAATCACCCTGGCCCCACGCCCGCTGTTCAGGCCACTCCCGTCCTCCCGCCACACAATCCTCCCGTGGTCATTGTCGGTGGCAGTATTCACGGGACATACGGCAATAAGTGGTCGCCGCCTTCAGGGACCACATACGAGGGCACTACAGCGAGCGATTCGACACTGTACTTTGTTCATGTCTACGACGGCGGGGGAAACGCAGTGGCGGAGCTTCAGGCACCCTCCGGCTGGATCGTTAAGATCTACGACCAACATTCGGATAAGACTCAGGAAAGCTCAGCCGGTGCTCAGTTGTGCTCGGATCCCGGATGCGAGGGAACTTCGGAGGACGGCACCAGCGCCTATTTTCAGTCCGCGCGCTCAAATACCGGCCTTGAATTGTTTAGCAGCACGACGCTTCACTTCCACAACTACGACAACGACTGTGACCACCGCGGATCAGGTCATGAGAACAAGTATTGCGATCACATTCACCACCTCGGCGTCGTGTTGGCAGGCGGATCTGAGACGCGTTACGACTGCGGCGGCCACCAGGGAATACGTCAGGGGAAGTGCCAGATATGGGTAGGGCAGGTTCCGAGTCATTAACATTCGCGGAAAGCCAGGAGGTTGTCGGATGCGCTCTTCTTTGTCTTTGGTACCCGAGTGAAGCCGGCACGACAATCGACCGTGGGCGAGCGCAGAGCCACCAACGCACGGCCAACCCGGCCGCGATCACGACACCGGCAATAACAGTTGCATTCAACCGTTTCATGGCAACTCTCCCTTTCCGGGGCGCCGATCTCAGGCGCCCTCATTCTCCATGGCGGAAACGGCGGAGAAATCGTGCCAACTTAGTTTCGTTCACGATTTCCCTGCGCGGAGACGCTGTCCTGCAGCTAAGCCCTTTCAATCGGCCGGCGCGCGGCAGGGTTCTATCCTG
>DATJQW010000117.1:0-24949 GCA_035505395.1 Acidobacteriaceae bacterium | reverse complement strand
GGGCAGCCCGGTCGTCGCGACTGGATAAAGTTCGGTTGCAGAGCGATGGGGATTCTGGTGCCGTGACGCCGGTCCTGCGCTTCCTCGCTATTTGAAGCTCTGATGAATCAGCGCCGGAGACTCTTTCTGGTTTCGCAAAATGGCGGTGAAACGGCCTCAACAGAATGCAGATGGAACTAGGGCTTACCGGATTTACGGTAAAACCCGCGTAAAACCTGCCCCCTGCGCGAATTCAGCAGGCCACAATCCCTTCAGCGGTTCATGTTTCCGGCATTTCCTGGAGGGGAAAAAACGCAATGCGCAGTTTCGATTCTGTGATACACGGAAGAAATGCATCGCCATGGATCTTCGCGATTCTCGCGGTGTTCTCGTTCCTGATCGGGCTCGCGGGCACGGCGCCCGCCGGCGCACAAACCATCACGGGCGCCGTGCGCGGAACAGTTACCGATCCCAGTGGAGCTGTGGTGAGCAAGGCCGAAGTGACTGCTGTTAACACGGCCACCGGCGTCAGCAGCAGCACGGTCAGCGATCAGAACGGCCTTTACAATTTTCCGTTTCTGCCGATCGGCACATACATCGTCAGGGCGAGCGCGCCCGGCTTCGATACCATCTCCCTGCCTGCCTTTCGGCTGGAAATCGATCAAATCGCGAATGTGAATATAAAGTTACAGGTGGGCCAGGCCAGCACGACTGTGAACGTGAGCTCTGAGATCAGTCCTATTCTGAACACCGAAAACGCCACCCTGGGGCTTACTCTCACCGCCGGAACGATCGCCAACATCCCCCTGAACGGCCCGAACTTTTCTACTCTCACGGAGTACCTGCCCGGCTCGGTTTCTCCGGAACCGACCGGCTTTGCCGGATCCGATTCCATTGAGCGCGACACGAGTTCCGCTGACGTCCCTTCCTTCAATGGCAATCGCCAGCAGACCAACAATTACATTCTGGATGGCGCCGACATCAACGAGAGCTTCAGCGATGACATCGGCTACAACCCCTCGCCTGAGGCCATCGAGCAGATCCGGGTGATTACCGCCAATGCGGACGCCGAATACGGGAACGTGAACGGTGGGGAGATTCTTCTTTCCACAAAGTCCGGAACCAATCGGTTTCACGGGAGCGCCTACGATTTCCTCGAAAACGACAACCTGAACGCCAACACTTGGGCCAACGACTTCTCCCGAATCAGCAAAAGCAACTACACCCAGCAGGTCTTTGGCGCCACTCTGGGGGGTCCGGTCCTGCGCAACCGGCTCTTCTTTTTCGGCGATTACGAAGGCGTGCGCTACCATACGGGCGGCGAGGCAACCGCGAGTGTCGCACCGGCTGCCTTTCGCCAGGGAAATTTCTCGCTCCTCACCGCCAGCCACATTCAGCTGTACAACTCGCAAAACGGCTTCACCCCGTATCTGAACGACCAGAACGTCCCCATCAATAACCCCGTAGCTGTCTATCTGTTCGCACACCCTGAGGCCTATCCCCTGCCCAACCGGACCCCGACCGACGGCATCGCTCAGAACGACTACCTCGGCTATCAGAAGTCCTTCACAGGAAATGATCAGGGTGATCTGCGCATCGATTACACCCTGGACGCCAGGGACAGCATCATGGGCCGCTACTCGAGGGGCGACGCGTATGACGGGGTCGCACATCCGGTGCTCCCCATCAGCTTCCCGGCAGCCGACGACTATCCTGTATGGGGTCTGGTGCTCAACTGGACGCACGTCCTCTCCACCTCCGTAGTCAACGAACTGCGCGCCAGCTTTACGCGCCTTGGATATGGC
The DNA here is from genome assembly GCA_035505395.1 of Acidobacteriaceae bacterium. Classification (GTDB taxonomy): domain Bacteria; phylum Acidobacteriota; class Terriglobia; order Terriglobales; family Acidobacteriaceae; genus Palsa-343. Next base: position 23,165 of record DATJQW010000117.1, on the reverse strand, counting down.
AACAGCAACATCGAGGATCCGACCGGCCTTTTCGGCGTCGGTGGCAATGCCGCCGTGGGCATCCCGGGCCCGCAGAGTTATGCCGGCTTCAGCGAAATGGACATGACCAGTGGCACCATCGGCAGTTTCGGCACCACCGATGGCATTTATGGAAAGCGCGACAATAATTTTCTCTATGCCGACGACTTTACCTGGCAGCATGGCAAGCATGTGAGCAAATTCGGCGCTGAGTTCCTCCGTTATCAGCAGAACAATTTCGATCCCGGCAACGATGGAACGCTTGGACTCTTCGAATTCAGCGGGCAGTTCACCGGCGATCCTGGGCTGGGCGAATCGATCGGTTATCCCTTCGCCGATTTTCTCCTCGATGACTCCTCTTACGCCGGTGTCGGCGGCGTGCGCGGCTACACGGGTCAGCGCCAGTGGCGCGACGCGTTCTTTGCTCAGGACGACTGGAAGCTGCTCCCTCGCCTGACCGTTAATCTCGGTGTTCGCTATGAATACGACCAACCCATCTACGAGGTGAACAACAAGGAGGTCAACGTTAACCTGACCGATCCCTCCCTCGGGACCAAAGGCCTCGAGTATGCCGGTCAGGACGGCAACAGCCGCGCACTCTACAATCCCGTCTACACAAATTTCATGCCGCGTCTGGGTTTTGCCTGGCAGGCGGGACGCCGGATGGTGGTTCGCGGCGGATATGGCACCACGGTGGATCTCGAAGGCACAGGCTCGAGCCTGCGGCTCACCCAGAACCCGCCCTACGAGTATTCCTTCACCGCGCAGGCGATTACGCCCACGGCCAGCTCCCCCGGAGCGCCGCTCCAGGTTACCAACGGATTTGCAACCGCTCCAGGCAATGTTTCCGTGTCCACCACCCAGTACTACGCGTGGGATGCCAATCTGCGGCCTTCGTTCATCCAGCAATTCAGCCTGACGAGTGAATACGAAATCAGCAATGCCACCTCGGTTCAGATCGGATATATCGGTGAAACCGGCCAGCATCTGATCGTTCCCATCGACGGTAACCAGTGGACCTCTCCATGCTCGAAAAGCTGCACCAGCGCTCCGTTCCATAACCTGGTGGGGCAAACCGGCGCGGTGGATGTCACGGCTTCGGAGGGCATGAGCAATTACAACGCGCTGCAGGCCATCGTCCGTCATCGCCAGACCAACGGCCTCGAATACACGGTGAATTACACCTATGCGCACTCCCTCACCAATAACCCCGGTTTCTATGGCGTGCCCGGCGTCAACGGTCCCAGTCCTTACTGGCAGGACGCCTATGACCCCGCCGCGGACTATGGCCCGAGCGGCTTCGACATCCGCCAAAATGCGACTGCCACTGGTTATTACGAACTGCCTTTCGGACACAACCGGAGATTTGGCGGCAACTGGAACCTGCCGATGAACGAGGCGCTCGGCGGGTGGAAGATCGCGGGATCGGGAACCCTCTACACGGGATTTCCCATCACCATCGACAGTCCGAACAACGCCAACACGAACGCTTTCGCCGCCCGTGCGAACCACTACCTTCCGCTCCAGGTGAGAGACAGAAGCGTAAGCAACTGGTTTGGAACCGATCCTTCCGCGATCCCCTGCTCCGGGGCTTTCAACGGAGTCTGCGCGTACGGTGCAGAACTGCCGAACTCCTACGGCAGCGCCGGGGTGGGCACGGAGCGCGGTCCCGGCTATCGCGACATGGACCTCTCGCTGTTCAAGACCTTCGCCATCGCCGAGGCCGGCCAGGGTATCGACTTCCGAGCCGACTTCTTCAATGCGTTCAACCTGGCAAGCTACGCCGATCCGGCGAATAGCGTGAGCAGCACCAATTTCGGGCAGATCACAGCCACCCGCTCTCCTCAGCGCGAGATTCAACTCTCAATGCGGTACCATTTCTAACCCGGACAGCAACCGTTCCTCGGCGGCTGCTGTCTCGTCGGTCATCAAGCGATTCCGGCCCCGTCCAAATCAGGAGGAGTAGTTGTTCAAACCATCGCTGTCTCTGCTGTGCTGCCTCTTGTGCATGTTCTCTTTCTCGGGCTCTGAATCCATTTCGGCACAGGCTCTGGCCGTCCGGCCCCACGTGCTGATGATCTCGATCGACGGCATGCGCCCCGATTATGTCACCAAGGCGGATGCCCATGGCCTCAGCGTACCCGTGCTGCGCAGCTTCATGGCGCACGGCATGTATGCCGACGGCGTGATCGGGGTCGTCCCTACGATCACCTTCCCCAGCCACGCCACACTGATTACCGGAGTGTGGCCCGACCGGCATGGAATCTACAACAACGCGCTCTTCGATCCCCTGAACCAAACCATGGGCGCCTGGTACTGGTATGAAGACGATCTGAAGGCGCCGACCCTCTGGCAGGTCGCAGCAAAAGCGGGCATCGTCACCGCGAGCGTGTTCTGGCCATCGACCACCGATGCCGGCGATATCGACTATCTTGTTCCGGCCTATCCGGCGCGCATTCCTGAGGAAGCCCACCTGATGGAGGCGCTCTCTCGTCCGGATGGTTATCTGAAGAAAATCGAAAAGCAAGCCGGGGCTTTCTATATCCATGGTTCGGATCTGGACTTCGATGAACTCCTGACGAGAACCTCGATTGCCATCATCCGGGATGCGAAACCGGGCTTTATGACGGTTCACCTGGTCTCGGTCGATTATTACGAACACAAAACCGGTCCATTCAGCCCAGACAGCGATCATGCAGTGGAAGAGAGCGATCGGATGATTGGACAGTTGGCCGATGCCGAGCGTGCCGTCGATCCTCAGGCCATTGTCGTAGTGGTCTCAGACCATGGTTTCGCCGCTACTCACACCAGCGTCAATCTCATGATCCCCTTTGTCCAGGCAGGGCTCATCAGCCTCAAATCGCCGTCGCCTGGCAGTCAGCCTTCGATCGCCTCCTGGAAAGCGATGGTCTGGAATGCCGGGGGCTCCGCCTACGTGATTTTGAAGGATCCGGAGGACCGGGAGACGCTGGAGCGGGTGAACACTCTCCTTGATGGTCTGCGCGACGACTCTCGCTACGGGATTGACCGCATCCTTACACATGAGGAGATCGTCGCCCGCGGCGGCGACCCCAACGCGTCGTTCCTGGTAGACTTTCATCCGGGGTTCAGTGCCGGCGGAAGACTGGTTGGCGGCATGCTGAATGCAATCCCGGGAACCGGCAACCACGGGTATCTGCCTGACCATCCCCAACTCCAGTCGTCCTTCTTTGCGATCGGTTCCGGCATCTCGCACTGCGATGTCGGCACCATCGATATGCGGCAAATTGCTCCTACGGTAGCGGCATGGATGGGCGTCAGGCTTCCCGATGCGATACAGCCGCCGATACACTGCCGTCCTTAACGATTTCGCGCAAGCAAGGTTCCAGCACGCGCCGCTTCACCGGAGAATCATTCCATGGGCATGCAATTCGCTGCGCTGCGCCGGGCGCTTATCGTTGTCTTCATCCTGACTCTCGGCTGTTCCGCCCACGCTCAGGTTGCCGTTCGTCCCCTGCCGATGCACAACCCGCTGCAGGACAAGAATTTCTATTTGTTTTCGGTGCTCGGGCAGAACTCTGAGATCCGCAACGCCCTGACTGGCGATCCGGCGCTCGCCTCCATCGCCGCCTACCGGCGCCGCAATGTGGATCAGGCGCTGAGATTGTGTAAGTCGAATGCCGACTGCGAGCTGAAAACCCTGTTCTGGACCGACGAAGAAATTAACCATGTGTCCGGAGCGCTCTTCAGTCTGGATCGAAACAACCCGCAGTTCCGGCGGCAGGTTGACAGGGAACTTCGCTCCAGCGGCGCTTATGTGCTCGATGAAAAGCAAAGCCCTGCGGTGCTGCTGGACGACGCATGGGAAATCTGCGCTCGCGGTGTGGACGACATCCTTTCGGTCTATGGGCAGGGAGCTGCTCCCCGCTACCCTCTCATCGACTCAAGTTCCTTCGACGTGAACTCGCCGGAATTTCAGCAGCGTCTCGACGCGCTGGTGAGGACGGTTGATGCGGCGTCCTCGCCGTCGCAGTTGTTCTTTGATCCCTCTCTCAGCGCTGCCCTTCGGCTGCTTGAGATGAACCATCGCGACGAAGCAGGGAGACTCGAGCCGATGCAGGCGGGCGTTAACGCGGCCGCAGTCAGGGCCATCCGCTCCACCATATGGAAAAAGTATCCCTATTCCGTAATCATCGTGCCGGGTGCTGGTCCCGGCGATCGGATTACACCGCTTTCGAAGGCCGGCCGCAATCGTTGCGCGCTGGCGGCAGAGGCCTACCATGCCGGGAAAGCGCCTTTCGTTCTCGTCTCCGGCGGTTTTGTGCACCCATCCCAGACCCGCTTCTCTGAGGCGCTGGAGATGAAGAAGGCGCTGCTCGACGAGTTCAACGTGCCCGAATCGGCCATCCTGGTCGATCCTCATGCCCGGCACACAACTACGAACATGCGGAATGCCGCACGCGAGATTTTCCGCTACGGCATGCCTATGGATAAGCCCGCACTGGTGGTCAGCGATTCCGCTCAGATCGGCTACATCGCAAGCCAGTCGCTGGCCGATCGCTGCATGAGGGAGCTTGGCTATATGCCTTATCGCATTGCGAGCCGACCTTCCGATACTTCTCTCGTTGTTGCTCCTTCGATCGACTCGCTGGAGCAGGATCCGATGGATCCGCTGGATCCGTAGCCCACGCAATCTCCATCGGCAGCGGACCGAAGATCCTGGCAGCCTGGCGGGCGAATCACTTCCTTCGCCCGGGCTGAAGATTTATTTATGGATCAGCAACGATCAATAGGCCAGTGTTCTGAAATATGGCTCATTGCCCGCCGATGCCATCTTGCTTGATTCAGTCGTAATCCGGGGTGGTCAAAACCGGCGCCACGCAGGCATGCGGCTCGATGAGCCGCATCATTCCACCATCTGCTCCACCTGGGCGCCAGCCAGAAGAAACGCCCCCACGCCGAAGTTGTAACTGGAGGATGGCAGGTAATAAGCCGGTGCGGCGCCGGTTTGCTGGATGTTGCCCAGTCGGCCGTCCGCGTAGATTTGCCCGATCATGCCGTGCCAGGCCTTCGCAATCACTGGCTTGTAGCGCGCTCGGCTGAGCAGCCCGTGATTGACGCCCCAGGCGAGGCCGAAGGTGATCAGCGCGGAGCCGGAGGTTTCGGGTTGCGGATAGTCTTTCGCGTCGAGCAGGTCGGAGTGCCAGAGACCGCTGTGAGGATCCTGCAGCGCGGCGACAGCTGCTGCCATCTGGCGGAACTGCTGTTCGTAGCGAGCGCGGTCCGGCTCGTTGCGAGGCATGTATTCGAGGGTGCGCGCCAGGCCGCCCATCACCCAGCCGTTGCCGCGCGACCAAAACACTGGCTTGCCGAGGGGGTCCGTCTGGTGCAGGTACGTGACGTCGCGGTAGTAGAGGTGACGGTGCGAATCGTAGAGAAGATGCGACGTTTCCCACCAGTGCTGGTCGATGTACTGGAGATATTTGCGGTCATGGGTGGCCGCATACATGCGCGACCAGACGGGGGGAGCCATGAACAGCGAATCGCACCACCACCAGGGAATCTTTGCCTGCACGGCCGGGATGGGCGCCGCTGCTCCCGCCAGAAGCCCGTCGAGAGCCTGCTGCGTGGGTGCGATCTGGCCGGGAGCGGGGTGCAGGAGGTCGAGCTGGAGATAGGTCTGCGCGACGCTCTGGTTGTCGGCGTTGGGCACGTCGGAGGGCAGCGCCCAGTGGAAGTTTTCGGCCATGGCCTGCATGGCATCGCGATAGCGCGGGTCGTGAAGTGCGGGCGTGGCTGCCATGAACCCGTCGTAGAGAGTGGCCCACGTCCAGGTGCGCCCGAAGTATGGCTGTGAGCGATTGAGCTCCCAGTCCGCCACTTTGCGCATGGCGGCGCGAATGTCCGCAGGGCGCAGATCGCCGGAGAGATGGGCTTCGGGCCCCGGATCGGCGGGGGCGTCGCCGAGGTGCTGGGCGATGTCACGGTCGATCGCCTGCTGCTGTTCAGGCGAAATGGCAGAGGGCTTCGACTGCGCCGTCATTGCGCCGGGTGTTGCCGCGAACAGGAGGAGCAGCGGAAGGGCGAGAGCAGATCTGCACCGAGACGAAGATGACAGGCGAAACATGAGCGGCAACACCTCCTGTTGGTGCCCGGCAATAACGGGCGAGGAAGAGACAAGTCCCTCCTGGTTCTGCCATGTTATCGGCTTGCCTGGCCTGGGAACTCGCCGAGAACGGAGCGCCATCCCGTATTGCGGTACACGGTCCAGTTCTGCCGCTGACATGGGCCGGGGACATCTGTTACACACAGTGATTGCATATGAGATTGGTGCCCAGGCGAAGCCGTTCTATTTCATGGAAAAGCTTGTGCGTTGGCTGCGCGATCGCTGGAGCGCTGCTGGTGAGGTGCACAGAGGCGTCCGGCGCAGAGAGCGGCCCTGCGTCGGCTGTGAGCGCGCGAATCGCGAATGCGGCGCTGCGCCAGCCGGCCGCCGGCGCGCCGGCGATCCTGCTGAACGGGATCGGCGCCCAGTGGTACAACACCGCGAATGGAGAATATTATCGCTACCTTGCCGAGGCAGCCGACGCGGATATCGGCGAGAATCCCTCCGGGCCAGCCGGCCTTGAGTCGACGGGCAGCACGATTCTTCTGCTCTGCCGGGTGACGCAAAAGCAGAGCTACTACCAAAGCGCGACTGCTCTTTACGAGAGGCTGCTGTCGGGAAAGATCCCCACTGCAGAGATGGCGTACGATACCGAACCATTTCTGGCGGCGTATGCAGCGGTGTTTCACCGGGACGGAGACTTTGCGCGGATCGCCGAGCAGATGGAACACGTTCCCAGGAATTCCGGAGCGCGCGATCTGGGGTTCCGGATGATGACGCTGGTGGATGCGCTGCCGTACTTCCCGCAGGATTCCCCGGCGCGTGCGGCGGCACTGGCTGATCTGAGGCACTTAGCAGCGACGGCACTACGCACGCAGGCTGCCGGTTTGTGGAGCGACACGCAGACTGCCAAGACCAGCAAGGCCAACGCGGACCTTGCAGCTTCTGCGATGGTGACGTATTCGCTGGCCCGGGGAGTGCGCCTGGGTTGGTTGTCGCGCCGCTACGGCGAAGCCACCCGGCGGGCGTGGGCGGCAATAGCGAGCCGCGTGCAAGGTCTGTCGCCGGAAGAGGCAGCGAGCGACAAGATAACGGCAGGAGCGCTGCTGCTGGCCGCGAATGAAATGGAGCTGGCTCCGCTGGCAGAAGCCGGCCAGGGCAGCAAGGTGCTTGTCGACGGATGGTATAACAGCGAAAAACGGGCCAAATTCGCGGGCCAGACGGTGCTCTTCCACTACAAGTGGGACGATTACAGCAACCCCGGATACTCGCTGTTCGGCCATATCTTCCGGAGTTATGGGGTTGAGACGGATTCTCTTGATGAAGCGCCGACGGTGGCCAGGCTGAAGGGCGCTCGCTTCTATCTCATTGTCTCGCCGGATAACCAGGCGAAAGTTCCCGATCCGCATTTCATGACCGAGTCGGATGCCGCGCAGATCGCTTCCTGGGTGAAGCAGGGTGGGGTTCTGGTGATGCTGGAGAACGATCCGGCGAACGCCGATATTCAGCACATGGATATTCTTGCAGATCGATTTGGACTCCACTTTAATGACGTGCTGGTTCACCACGTGGTCGGGGACGATTTTGCGATGGGGCGAATCGACGTGACGCAGCCGGGGCCGCTGTTCCGCAGACCCTACCGGCTCTATATGAAGGACACATGTTCGCTGAAGCTCGCGCCGGGGGCGGTTTCGCTGCTGCGCTGGAAGGGCGACATTCTGATGGGGTTCGCGCGCTACGGCAGGGGAACGGCAGTCGCGGTCACCGATCCGTGGCTCTACAACGAGTACACCGACGGCCGCAAGCTGCCGGCGGAATACGAAAACTTCGCCGCCGGAAGCGACTTTGTCCGGTGGCTCCTCCAACAAAAGTAACCGGGCTGCCCCAGCGGCAGGAGAAGATGTCGTGAAGATCCATATGTTGGCAGATTCGACGCGCTACCCGCGGATGAACGGACGGGAACTGCGCGAGGCCTTTGTTCTGGAGCAGCTTGCCGCGCCGGGCGAGATTCGGCTGGCGTATATCGAGGCGGACCGGGCCGTGGCGGGCATGGCCGTTCCGCAAAAGGAACGGCTTGCGTTGCGGGCGGACGGTGCCCTGCGGGCCGGGTATTTTCTGGAGCGGCGCGAGATGGGAATCCTGAACGCGGGCGGCGCCGGCAGGGTTCACGTGGATGGAGAGACTTGGGATCTGGAGAATCTGGATTGCCTCTACGCCGGGCGGGGCAGGAAGACAATCGAGTTCGAGTCAGTCGATGCCACCACGCCGGCTGTTTTCTACCTGCTGAGTTATCCTGCGCATGCAGAGTATCCGACGATTTTGATCCGCAGGGACGAGGCCACCCCGACCGAATTGGGGAGCCTGGAGACTTCGAATCATCGCACCGTTTGCAAATACATCCACGTGCAGGGCGCGAAAAGCTGCCAGTTAGTGATGGGCGTTACGCACCTTCGCGCCGGAAGCGTGTGGAATACCATGCCGCCGCACACGCATATGCGGCGGTCAGAGATCTACATGTATTTCAACGTTGCGGAGACGGATCGGGTATTTCACTTCATGGGGCCGCCGGACGAAACGCGGCACCTGCTGCTCGGCAACCTGGAGGTCGCGGTTTCGCCCGGGTGGTCGATCCATGCGGGCGCGGGAACACGGGCGTATAGCTTCTGCTGGGGGATGGGCGGGGAGAATCAGGATTACGCGGATATGGACGCGGTAGGGATTGGAGATTTGCGGTGAAGCAGGTCAGGATGGTGAAGGCGGCTGTCTGCTGCGTGCTGTGCGGGATGCTGATTCCTGCCATTCCGGCAGCGGCGCAAACAAGAAGCGCGCAGGTGTTCAGCCGGGCGGACGTGCAACGCGAACTGCAGGTCCTGGAGGCAACCGTCAAGGCCAAAGGCAGCGGCGGAATGACACTGGGGGATTACAGCAGCCACAAGCTGATGCTTTCCGAACGATCCACGACGGGCGAAGCGGAAGTGCATGCTCACTTCGACGACATCATGGTGGTGATTGACGGTTCGGCGACTTTGATCACTGGCGGTCATCTGATCGATGCACACACCAGGGGAGACGGAGAAAGCAAGGGAACGGGAATCCGGGGCGGCGTGAAGCAGGAAGTGGCGACGGGCGACATCATTCATATCCCGGCAGGAACGCCCCACCAGCTCATCATCCCCAGAGGGGTCATCTTTGGCGCGTTCGTGGTAAAGGTGCGGGAATAATTGAGCATTCTGGATCGATTTCGGCTGGAGGGCAAGCTGGCGCTGGTGACCGGCGCAGCGGGCGGGCTGGGCGCGGCCGTCGCTGTGGCGCTTGCGGAGGCTGGGGCGAATGTGGCCTGTCATGGGAATCGCCGCGCGGCCACGCAGACGTGCGATTGCCTTCGCGAGCTCGGGGTCCGGTCGGAGGCCTTCTCTGCGGATTTGGAAAGTCAGGCTGGAGTCGAAAAGCTTTTCGAGCAGGTGCGGGCCGCTATGGGTGCGCCCGACATTCTGGTGAACAACGCGGGGACGATTCATCGCGATACGGCAGAGGATTATTCTGCGGAGGCGTGGGAGCGGGTGCTGCAGGTGAACCTGACCAGCACCTTCCGCCTGTGCCAGCTTGCCGGACGAGAGATGCTCGAGCGGCGCAGCGGCAAGATCATCAACATCGCGTCGCTGCTTTCCTTCCAGGGGGGAATTCGCGTGGCTGCCTACGCGGCATCCAAGGGAGCCGTAGCCCAGATGACGAAGGCGCTGGCCAACGAATGGGCGGGGCGCAACATCCAGGTGAATGCCATTGCGCCGGGTTACTTCCGCACCAGCAATACCGAGGCTCTGCAGCAGGATGAGGTTCGGAACCGGCAAATCCTGGAGCGAATCCCGGCGGGACGATGGGGCGAGCCGGAGGATCTTGCGGGTGCGGCGGTGTTTCTGGCTTCACCGGCCTCGGATTACGTGAATGGAGAGATTCTGGTCGTCGACGGCGGCTGGATGGCAAGATAAATCCGCACGGAGTGTGCGATGACCCGATCGAAAATGCGGTCGTCCTGATCGACATTCCGCAAGAACCGGCCGGCGTACCGCTGGATGAGATGCCGGACAAATAGACCCATTCGCGACAATGCGGCCGGCTTGTACCCTTGCATTCGTTCGGAATTGGTTCCATGCGCGCACTGGTGCTCATCCTTCTTGCTGTCGTACCCGCTGTGGCTCAGCCGCCAAAGCCACCCGTCACCCTCCGTCTTTCCGGCTCGTTCCTGCTGCGCGAGAAACTGCATCCGGGCCCGGCCATTCTGCAGGCTGCACGCGAAGAGGCCGATCGTGCCATGAGCGTGGGGCCGTTCTCGGTGATGGAGAAAAAGCAGATTCCGCCGAGTGGCGACAAGCACGACTTCATGAGCCTGGCGCCGTACTGGTGGCCCAATCCGGCAACGCCGAACGGGCTGCCCTGGGTGCGCCGGGATGGAGAAACCGATCCCCAGGAAAGCAGCATTTCCGATCATGCCAACCTGTTTCGCATGGAAGACGCCGTTCACGCGCTGGCTCTGGGCTACTACCTCACCGGCGATGAGCAATACGCAGGCCGCGCCGTCCTGCTGCTGCGTACCTGGTTTCTCGATCCGGCAACACGGATGAATCCTAACCTGAATTACGGCCAGGCCATCCCCGGGATTACCACAGGGCGCGGCATCGGGCTGATCGGCATGCGCGAGATTCCGCTGGTACTGGACGGCGTCACCCTGCTGTCGCCGTCTCCGCGTCTTACGCAGGCCGATCGGGATGGACTGCGTACGTGGTTCAGCAGTTATTTGGAGTGGCTGCAGAATAGCCCCATTGGCCGGGCGGAAGCGGCAGCGAAAAACAACCATGGCAGCTGGTACGATCAGCAGCTTGCCGGCATCGCCCTCTTTCTGGGCGATACGAATCTGGCTCGTCAGGTCGTCGAGATGGCGAAGAGCAAGCGGATCGCGTATCAGATACGGGCCGATGGCAGAGAGCCGCTGGAACTGGCGCGCACCAAGTCTTTCTCTTATTCGGTCTTTGATCTGTTGGCGCTCATGCGCCTCGCCCAGGAGGGTGAGATCGCGGGAGCCGATCTGTGGGACTATCGGGCCCCGGGTGGGGGATCGATCCGCGGGGCGCTGAATTTTCTGCTGCCTTACGCGCTGGGCGAGAAGCCATGGCCGTACCAGTCGCTGAACGGAGTTGAATCGGGAAGCCTGGTTGAGCCGCTCCTGCTGGCGGCGATCCATTACCGCAGTTCTGATTATGTGAATCAGGCTGAGAAGCTCGAGAAGCATCCAAAGCTGGATGTACTGTTGCTCGAGCAGGAGGCCGAACAGGCGGTCTCCGCCACTCCTGCCCCGGCGCGCTAACGCGCTGAAGAAGCTGACAGCCATATCTCCCCGCGAGTCGCTGAGTGCGCTGAGTTAGTTTCGGTATGGAATTCGGTGGGCGTCTCACGCAGCGGTACGCTCCCGGCGGCGGCCTCTCGACAGTCGTTCACAGCGGATTCAACAATCGCGAATTGTCAGACTGTAACGACACGGCAAGCCATGGAGCGCGCGGTCGACAGGGACTTTTGGGGAGGAATAGATGAAAACGTTAGCCAGTGTCCTGGCCTATGCCGCATCAGGGAGGAACGGATTTCGCCTGGTTCTTGCCGCCCTGCTGACCATCGGCATCGGCTGCTGCACCCTGTATGCCCAAAGCGGTGCCGGGTTGATTCAGGGGACGGTGACGGACCCCACCGGGGCGGTGATCCCGGGAGCCAGCGTGCAGGTAGCGAACAGCGCCACGGGTGTCAGGCTGAACACGAAAACCAATGCCACAGGCTTCTACCAGGTGCCTGACCTCTTTGCGGGGACCTACCACGTGACGGTCACTGCCGAGGGGATGAAGACCTTCGAGCGCACGATCGATCTGCTGGTGGCGCAACATGCGGAGGTCAATTTCACGCTGCAAACCGGATCGATAACTCAGAAGGTGGTGGTGCAGGGAAATGCCGTGCAGCTGATCAACACGACCAGCGGCTCCATCACCTCCACCCTGGATGCACCCCGCATCAGTCAGATCCCGGAGAACGGCCGCGACATCATCAACCTGGTGAACGATACCACCCCGGGGCTCTCCAGTTGTCCTGAATCCGGTTCCTGTTCCAATGGCTTGTCCGGTCCGGCCATGGAGTACGAAGTCGACGGCGCGACGCTCACCAATCGCGAATTCGGCGGCGTGCATGAGTCTCAGAGCCAGATGGTCGATCCGGATTCGATTCGCGAGGTGCAGGCGGAGACGGACGGCTCCGGGGCGGAGTACGACTCGCCCGCCACCGTGATTCTCTCTACCAGGTCCGGAACCGACCAGCTCCACGGCACCATGTTCTACACCGCGGAGAACAACGCCTTCGGCATTGCGCGGCAGCGCCAGGATAATTCGAATTTTGTTGCTCCCCACTACGTGCGGAACGAATTCGGAGTCTCGGCCGGCGGCCCCATTGTCATTCCCCACCTCTACAACGGCCACAACCGGAGCTTCTGGTTCTTCGCGTATGAGCGCTACTCCCTGGCCCAGGACAGTGCCCAGCTGGAAACGGTGCCGACCACGGCCATGAGGAACGGCGATTTCAGCGGCCTGACCAATTCAGCCGGCGTCTTTCAGCAGCTGTATGATCCCCTGACCACTGCCAATTCGGCCAGTTGTGCCGAGCCGCCGGCGGACGGCGGTGGAACCACCACCGATCAATGGTGCCGCACCGCATTTACCAACAACCAGATTTCTCCTACCCGCGAATCGCCGTCCGCTAAAATCCTGAACGATATTACTCCTCTGCCGACCAACAACGAGGATCCGCTGGTCGGGTCGAATCTCGCCGCTCTGGTCCCCGAATACACGGCGGAGCCGCAGTTCACCTTCCGTCTCGATCAGGTTTTCAACCAGAACAATCGCGCCTATCTGCGCTATACGCAGAACCTCACGAACGATATCACTCCGCGAAACGATCCTGTAAACGAGTCGGCCACTCTGGCGGCCGACGGCTTTCCCTTTGCGGCCAGCGGTCTCGCCGACGACATCGATGGAACGTTCGCCGCGGCCCTCGGGTTCACCCATGTCTTCTCGCCCACGTTCTTCTCGGAAACCGTTCTGAGCCAGACCTGGATGGGGGAGCAGAACGCCGCCGGCGGAAATCCAAATCTTGACTACGAGCAGATGCTGGGAGTGCCCAACAACTTCGGCGAAACCGGCTTCCCGTACATCGAAGGAATCTTCCAGCCTTTTGACGGGACCCAGTTCCAGTACGGCATGACCGACATCCTGACGGATCTGGACGAAAACCTCACCAAAACCATTGGCCGGCACACGCTTCTCTTCGGCGGCCGTTTCATTCACGACCGCTTCGGGAACAAGCCCGACGAAATCAAGGATACGGTCGAATTCGATGGGCAGGATACGGGGCTGGAAAACCCCGGCTCCGGCACCTCGCTCGACGCCTATTCGAATACGGGCAACGCCAATGCCGACGAATTCCTGGGCGGAGCCGAAAGCTACGGCGTGGACCTGGAACCCCCTTACCAGCACCTGCGCCAGCTGGAGATAGACGGATATCTGCAGGATAACTATCGCATCCGGCCGAACCTGACCCTGAATCTCGGGGTTCGCTATGAAGCTCTTCCCGCCATCTGGGAGGGCGGCGGCATGATGATGGGCTTCGATCTGAAGAATGACGCTATGGTGACCTCCGGTCCGCTCTCGCAACTGATCGCGGAGGGCGTAACCACGCAGGCCATCATCTCGAACGACGAGTACGACGGGGCCAAATTCGAAACGCCAGCCGAGGCGGGCATGCCCTCCATGCTGGTCGACAACTACGACAATAACTGGCTCCCGCGTCTGGGCGCGGCCTGGCAGCCCTTCGGAATGCGCATCGGAACCGTGATCCGCGGAGCGGCAGGGCAGTACCTTTATCCGATTCCCATCCGCGAGGCTTACCGCGAGGTCAACCGCAACAATCCGTTCACCGCGGGATATTCGGAGAGTTACACCAACGCGGTGTACTCACCGGATGGCCAGCCGAACTATCTGTTGCGTTCCAATCAGCCGGTCACTATGGGCGTCAACAGCGCGGGGGTGGTTGACTCCAGCAGCACCACCGCCATCCAGCCCGGACTGAGCATTGTGAGCATCGATCCCCATTTCCCGCCCAGCAAGGTCACGCAGGGTGACCTCACCATTGAGCAGCCAACGAAGTGGAACTCCGTCGTGCGGGTGAGTTACGTGTTCAACCACGGCAGCTACCTGAACCAGTACGACTACTACAACGCGTTTCCTGAATCATTGCTGTGGGAGGTGCAGACCGGCACGGAAACTCCACGCGGTAAGACCGTTGGCCCGACCAATGCTAATACCGGCGAAGGGCCATACGACAACATTACCTACGGAGACGGAAACTACCAGATCCAGAAATCCGGGTGGTCGAATTACAACGCGCTGCAGCTGAATTTCCAGAGGCTCTACCGCCACGGAATTGGATGGCAGGTCAGCTATGTCTGGTCCAAGTCCTTGTGGGCGGGCGGAGACTTCGGCGGCGAAAACGGCGACGAATACGTTCCATACAGCGCGCTCGATGATTCGGGCCCGGGCGTGGTCACCTCCCCCTACGGCAACGTTGGCCCGCTGCGCATTCCTCCGTCCCCTCCCGCCAACGTGCCCGACTGGGGCTTCTACCGCGCTCTCGATCGCTGGGAAAACTATATGGTCAACACCAACGATCCGCGCCAGGCGCTTCAGTTCAACGCGATCGTCGACTTGCCTTTCGGTCAGGGCAAACGGCTGCTGGGCAGCGCCGGCAAAGCTCTGAATGAGGTGGTCGGCGGCTGGCAACTGGCCGGCACCGGCAGCCTCGTATCCCAGGACTTCGCTGTCAACACCGGGAACTGGGGTCCCGTCAATCAGATTCACGTCTATAAACACGCTGTTCCCATCACTGACTGCCGCAGCGGGCAATGCCTGAAGAGCTATCTGTGGTGGAACGGGTACATTGCGCCGTCGGCCATTGCCGGTAATTCCTGCGCGGGGTCCTCCGGCAAAGTGATCGACGGATTGCCATCCAGCTACGTTCCCTATCAGACGCCCATCGACACCACCTGTGGATCGAAGTATTACGACGACAATGAGGTCGCCATCAGCAATGTCGCCGGTCAGAGCAACAACACTGCGATCGCTTTCGAGCCCTATGGGAGCGCTCAGAACCAGGGCGTGTCCGAGAGCGCGATCTACATTACCAACCCCTTTACGCACACCATCCTGAATGGTCCGATGAACTTCAACGCAGCTCTCTCGCTGTTCAAGGTCTTTCCAATTGGGGAGCGGTGGAGGCTGCGGATCAACGTCGACGCGTTCAATGCCTTCAACATTCAGGGTTACACCAATCCGAGCTCCAGCGATGGCACGGAGACGGTTCAGGCCGGCGGCGTGGGAGCCAACTCCTACAATCCACCCCGTCAGGTGCAGTTCACAGCTCGGCTGACCTTCTGACCGTCGGCGCCAGGCCAAAGAAGGCCCCACTCTTTCCCGGGTGGGGCTCTGCCGTTAGTGTGTCAGCGCTAGGCGGGCGATCGAACTTCTCAGGAGAGCGGATCCACGGCGCGAGCCGCGCCCCGGTGCGAACGAATTCCCGCGGCAACGCATGTTCTGGCAGGCGCGTCTCACATAGCGGTACAAAGTACCTCGATGATGACCTGAGAAGACGACTCTCCGTTGACAAGAAAGACGGGCGGCAGAAACAATCCATGAGTGACCCCAGGGACTCGAGCGCTGACAGCGCTTCCGAGGCGTATATGAGCGAGAAGAGGAATCCTCCAGTCCGCCTGGAGGATGCGGTCCGGCGCGTGCCGGAGCCGGGCCTGGCGAGGCAGATCCTCGCCTGGAATCCCCAGATGATGCTGGTGCGCCATGAGATGGAGGCCGGCTGGAAAGGCGCCAGCCATAGCCACCCCCATGAGCAAATGGTGTACGTGATCCGCGGACGCCTCCGGTTCGTCTGCGGTGACCAGACGTTCGAAGCCGCCGCGGGAGACAGTTTCATCGTGCCTGGAGGCGTGGAGCACCAGGCCGCGGCACTGGAGCCGGCCGAGGTGCTGGATTTCTTCGTGCCCTGTCGCGAGGATTATGCCTGAATCCCGAAGCATGACGCGAAATCTGATACGCGCTTCGGCGCTGGTTCCTGTCTTTCTCGCTTGCTCCATTGGCTCGGCACAAGCCGCTCTGGAATCTCCGTGGGACAGCCATCCCGTCACCCCAACGGATAGCCCGTACACCTGTCCTGCCATCGTTTCCCTGTCACCCGATCTGACGACCAACGGGTTTTACTCCGACGGAAAGGGCTCGATCGTCGATCCGGCGAAGATGGCGGAATACGCGAGAACCTCCGGCCCCTACAAGAAACTGGGGCAGGAGATTGTGGACGCAGCGGATGCGTGGAGGTCCACCGGCAGCCGGGAGGCTGCTGCCTGCGCCATGCAGCACATGGAGGCCGCCGCGCGCGACGGCGTCTTTACCGGCCGCATGTCCTCACGGCAGGCCTATTACGTTCAGGGATGGGTGATCGGTGCTATCGCCATCTCCTGGCTGAAGATCCACGGCAGCGGAGTGGAAACGCCGGATGCGCGCAAGCTGGTTCTGCCCTGGATCGTCCAGGTCGTGCATCAGTCCCAGGATTTCTATGCCGCGGGCCATGCGAAGAATAACCATTTGTACTGGGCGGGCGTGGAAGTCGCCGCGGCCGGCATTGCCGCCAACGACCGCGGGCTGTTCGAGTGGGGCGTGGATGCCTATCGGACCGGCATCGCCCAGATTCAGCCCGACGGCTCCATGCCACTGGAGATGAGACGCGGCCGGCGCGCTCTGCACTATCACCTTTACGCGCTGTCGCCGCTCGTGTACCTTGCCGACTTCGGTGCCGTAAATGGAATTGATTTGTTTGCCGAACGCAACCACGCGCTGGCCAGACTGGAGCGCCTGTGCGTTCAGGGCCTCAACGACAATCAGTTTTTCGTCAAGGCCACCGGTATTCCCCAGGACACGCCTTATGGCGCGCCCGCCGCCGAACAAATCAGCTGGGGCGTGATCTGGGAAGAACGCTTCCCCGATCCTGCCCTGGCCGCGCTGCTGCGGCAAGCCACCTCTCTCAGCTACATGTATTTGGGAGGACTGCCGCCCGGCGTGCATCATGATGCCTTTGTCAGGAGGGAGTTAGCATGGCCAGCACATTGAGTATTGCCCGCCCAGCCCGGAGTTCCGTCGAGCCAGCCGACGGCCCCTATCGCCTGCAGAGCCTCGACCGGGCGCTTTCGATCCTGGAGCTGCTCGGCGAGAGTGAAGTGCCGCTGAGCCTCGCGGAAATCTGCCGCCGCATGAACCTGCACAAGAGCACCGTGCATCGGGCCCTTAACGTGCTGGAACGGGGCATGCTGCTGGAGCGGACCCCCGAGAACTCTTTCCGACTGGGGCTCAAACTGTTCGATCTGGGAAATCGCGCCGTGCGCCAGATGGATCTGCGCACGCGCATTCGCCCCTTTGCGCGGCGTCTCTCCGCTCAGATTGGCGAAACCGTTCATCTTGGAGTTCTGCAGAAAACGTCGGTCGTATATCTGGACAAGACGGGGCCTGGGAATCGCGTGTGCATTGGCTCCAAGACGGGCAGCTCGAACCCCGCTCACTGCACCTCGCTGGGCAAGGCAATGCTGGCCTGGCTGCCGCAGGATGCGATCAACGAGCTCATCGACCAGATGACCTTTGTGCGATTCACGAGCAAGACCATCTGCTCGCGCGAAGAACTCCTGGAGGCGCTGCAGCGCGTACGCCGCCGCGGCTACAGCGTTGACGATGAAGAAGTGGAGACAGGCGTGCGCTGCATTGGCGCGCCGATCTTCGACGACCTGGGTGCTCCGATCGCGGCGTTGAGCGTCTCCTGCATTTCGTCGCGGATTCAGTCTCATCAGGTGCCGGTGCTCGCCGGGCGCCTGGTGCGCTGCTGCTCCGATATTTCGGAGTCGCTGCGCTTCCACCGGAAAATCCGGACCCACGCCCTGGGCGAAATGGAGCAGACGGCGAGCTGAATCCGGTCCGCGCGCCTGTTCCATTTTCAGGCGGTGTCTCGCATCCCGGTAAGCGCGGAGAATCCTGTCCCCATTTCCTGCAGCTTTGCGGGATATAAGAAGCATGACAGGCCCGGATTCTGTTCATGCTGACGACACGCAGGGATTTTCTGAAGTCTTCGGCGCTGCTTGGCGGCGCCTCTGGCGTTTCCTTTGCTGTCTCGCCTGCGGTTGCTCACGCCCTCGCGTCTGACCCGGCTCAGGCCGCGATTGCCCAATCCTTCGAAACTGGCTGGGAATTCGCGCGTACCTCGCTGGGCGGACCCTGGGAGGCCTGGAATCTCGATGGCATCCCCTGGAGCGCGCAGCAACTGCCTCATTGCTTCAACGCGTACGATGCGTGCGATCCCGATCATCCCGCTTATCGCGGCCAGGGCTGGTACCGCGCGAGGCTCAATCCTGCCAATCCCATACCCCAGGGCCGCACGCTGATCCACTTTGGCGGAGCCGGTCAGCGCACGATGCTTTACGCCGGGGACCACCTGATCGGCGGCAACGTTGGCGGCTACAACGAATTTGTCCTCGATGTCACCGGCGGGCCGGGGGATGCCGACGGCCAGATGCGGCTCAGCGTGCTGTGCGACAACTCGCGCGACCTCGAAACCATTCCCTCCGACATCAGCGACTTCAACCTGTACGGCGGGTTGTACCGGCATGTGAACCTGTTGTATGTCCCGGCCGTTTCGCTGGAGATGGTTCACATTCTTCCCAGGGTCACGCCCGGGCAGCCGGCGACATGCCGAGTGAGCGTGCAGCTCTACAATCCGGCAAACCTGACGGGGCCGGCCGAAATCTCGATCGAAGTCACCGGTCCGGATGGCTCGCCGGTGTTTCATCAGAGCCGGCAGGTCCCCATCTGGCAGGGAACTCGCGAGTGCGCGCAATTCACGGTTCGCGATCCCCGGCTCTGGTCGCCGTCCTCTCCGTCTCTGTACACCTGCCGGCTGGCCCTTCGCGGCGAGCACGGCGAGCAGACGGTTAGCCAGCGCTTTGGGATTCGCCATTTCGAATTTCTGGACCATGGGCCATTTCTGCTCAACGGCGAGAAGCTGTTCCTTCGCGGCACCCAGCGCCATGAAGACCACGCCGGCTATGCGGCCGCGATTCCCGATGACATCACGCGACAGGAGTTCGGAATGATCCGGGAAATGGGCGCGAATTTCATCCGCCTGGCGCACTACCAGCAATCGCAGCTGGTGCTGGATCTCTGCGACGAACTGGGACTCATCGTGTGGGAGGAACTGCCCTGGTGCCGTTCCGGCGCCGGCGACGAGGCCATGCGCGGCAACGCACGCGACCTGCTGCGGACCATGATCCGCCAGCATTTCAATCACCCCTCGATCGTTTTCTGGAGTCTCGGAAACGAGGAGGACTGGCCGAACATCGATCCCGGCGACGGCAGGGAGACGGTCCGATCGCTGATGCAGCAGTTGCAGCGGATCGCGCATGAGGAGGATTCCTCGCGGCTGACGGCGTTCCGCCGCTGCAAGACTGCGACCGATGTGACCGACGTCTATTCTCCATCGATCTGGGAGGGCTGGTATTCCGGCCGCTACCAGGACTACCAGAAAGTGCTGGAAGGGTATCGCGGCAAGATCCGGCACCTGCTGCATCTGGAGTGGGGGGCCGACTGCCAGGCGCGGCGCCATGCGGAAGAACCGACCGGCGAAGAGTTCCCGCCTTTTGTTCCAGCCGGCGAGCAGGACTCGCCGGCGGCGCTTCCGCTGGTGAAGCACGGCGACTGGTCCGAGACTTATGCCTGCGACCTGTTCGACTGGTACCTGAAAACGCAGGAGACGCTGCCCTGGTTTGCAGGATCGGCGCAGTGGATCTTCAAGGACTTCAGCACGCCCGACCGGCCGGAAAATCCAATTCCGCGCGTCAACCAGAAGGGACTCACGGAGCGCGACCTGACGAAGAAGGAAGGGTATTACGTCTTTCAGTCGTACTGGGCCACGAAGCCCATGGTGCACATCTACGGACACTCGTGGCCGGTGCGCTGGGGACGGCCCGAAGAGTCGCGCCTGGTGCGTGTGTACTCCAACTGCGAATCTGCGGAGCTTTTCCTCAACGGCAAGTCCCTCGGTGTGAAAACCCGCAACTCGCAGGACTTCCCCTGCGCAGGCCTCCGCTGGAAACCCTCCTTCCTTCCCGGGAAAAACATGCTGCGCGCAGTTGGGCGCAGAGATGGCACGCTCGTCGAGGATGAGGTGCAGTTCCTCTACGAGACACGGGCCTGGGGCAAGCCGGCTTCTCTCATGCTCACGCGGAAGGCGGACTTTGCCGGGAACGCGGTGGTGGAGGCGACGCTGGTCGATGCGAACGGGGTCATCTGCCTCGATGCCCGCAATCGCCTCCGCTTTTCTCTGGCGGGAGACGGAAAACTGAATGACAACCTGGGCACGGTCACCGGATCGCGTGTGGTGGAGTTGTGCAATGGCAGGGCGGAAATCTCGCTGCTGCCCGGGGCTCAGCCCTCGGTTGTCGCCGTCAGCTGCGACGGCGTGCCGGACGCCTTTCTGCGCATCAGCTGACTCGCTGTGGATGCATCCACAACAGCGGCTGACGAACGGGGTGATTGCGGATGATTTCCGGAATACTGGGTTCGGGATTCAAACGCTCCCACAGCTGCAAATAACCAGGTTGCGTGTACGCGAGACCGGCGAAGAGCAGGCTCGGCTGCCGCACGGGCAGGTCGTCATAGTACTCCACGTCGTGACGGAACGACCACGAGGATTTATTGCGAATATAGGGAACCATGAAGCGGAAGGCGGTCTGCAATCCACTGCCGCCGGGGAGCTGGTACTGCCACAGATCGTCGTCAGCCGTGGAGAGCACATGGGCGTTCATGCCCAGGATGTCGAGGTCGAATAAGCAGTAGCTGTAGGGTTTGGTGCGCGCCAGTTCCAGTGGCAATCTTCCGTCCGGGGCAATCTGAGCCGGCACCAGCGTATTCCGAAATCGTTCCCGGCATTGGCCGCGAACGGCCTCGTTTCCCGTGTAAGTGGCGAACTCCGCTGCCTGCAGAACCCAGCAGGAGCCGTGATTGTTTTTCGCCGCGCGCTCTTCGAGTCCTTGGCTGGAGGTGGTTAGCCAATTCAGATACTCGGCGAACCATTGTCTTGTGCTCCGCTGGGTAGCCGGATCGATGGCCGTCCCGCGCTCCAGCGCAAGTGCCGCCTGAGCGACTTCCACCAGGTGAACCGTATCGATGATCCCGATGCTTCTGCCCGTGTCGCGTCCATGGATTGCCTGGGCATATTCGAGGTTCGGATTCATCCGCGTCGCCGGATCGACAAACCAGGCGCGAAGATGGGCGACGGCATGATCAGCGAAATCGCGCCGCCCGGTGAGCAGCCATGCTGTCGTCAGCGCCGGCATCTGGATGCTGAGTCGAATCAGCAGGTCGCGGTGCGCGACGAAGTTCGCAGGATTCGACATGCCGTCGCGGCGAATATACGGCCCGCTCGGGTCTTTCGGGTTCGGCCACCAGTAATCGCCTTCGGAGTAGTAATCATGCAGACCGCCGGCGCTGCGGGCAGCGCGTACCGAGGTGATGGTGCGCGGCTCCTGATCGAGATACTTCCGCGCCGCTGCCAGGACCCAGGAACGATCGACCTTCGCCACTTCGGCGTAAGGATGCTGCCACGCGCCGGTGAGAACCGTGTGGAGATGAGGAGTGGAGATCGCGGCAGCAGCGGCCAGTTGCAGGAACTCGCGTCGTGTGACGGCAGACATCTGAGACTCCGCAGAATGCTGATTGTGGGGACCCTTCCTATACTGACAAACCTCCGCGGTGTGCCGCCCGGGAAGAATCGCCTCTATCTCACCATGCGGTACATGGTGGGCAGACTGCATTGACAGCGATTTTTGTCGGCGCGAAAAATGGCGGAAGAGTTGCGGCGCAGACCTTCGCAATCCAACCGCCTCTCTCAAGACCCAATGCATTCCCGTCTGCACCGTACCCTCGCCGCAGTCCTGTTGTCTGTCTGCTTTCCGTTTTCTCTGGCTGCTCAGACAGGAACGAATCTGACGCTGACCACCGCGGCTGCAGCATCCGGACCTGCGATCCCCGGCGATTTTCTCGGCCTGAGTTTCGAAACCGCGGATATGCTGCCGCGCGCGGACGGCCGGTATCCTTACTTTCGCGAGGACAACCGAAATCTGATCCGGCTGTTCCGCACCCTGGCAGTGGAGAGCCTGCGGCTCGGCGGCAACACTTCCGATCGGCCGGGCGTGCCAGTTCCGGGGCCGCGGGATATCGACGAACTGTTCGGTTTCGCTCGTGCGGCCGGCGTGCAGGTGATCTACACGCTGCGACTGCGCAATGCGATGCCCCAGCAGGATGCGCCTTTGGCGAAGTACCTGATGGACCACGATGCGGCGAACATCTCCTGCCTGGTAGTTGGTAATGAGCCGAACGTCTACGAGAAGCAATATCCGCGCTATCGCGATGACCTGAGCAACTTCCTGAAGGTCATTCTGGCTCCTGGCGTCGCGCCCAACGCGAAGATCTGCGGCCCCAGCACAACCCCGGGGCACCCGGACTGGTCGGCCCAATTTGTAACCGACTTTGGATCCACAGGTCACATTCTGTGGGTCACCCAGCACTCGTATCCGGGCGGCAACGGCAAGAAGGTTACCGATCCGGGCGCGCAGCAGGCGCGCATTCTCACGCCCGCCTTCGCCGATCGTTACCAGAAGCTCGCCGACCAGTTTGTCCCTGCGGTCGACCAGGCGCATCTGCAATACCGGATCGAGGAGACGAACAGCTTCTACGACGGGGGCGCGAAGGATGTCAGCAACACGTTCGCCTCGTCGCTGTGGGCGCTGAATTACCTGTACTGGTGGGCTGCGCACCATGCCCAGGGCGTCAACTTTCATACCGGCGATTCGGTAGCCGCCGGACCGGTACAGACGATTTGC
>DATJQW010000116.1:0-16785 GCA_035505395.1 Acidobacteriaceae bacterium | reverse complement strand
CCGGTCACCAGTCGGCGACGGTTCCATCGAGCTTGCGCAGCACGGGCAAATACGCCCGCTGATAGGGGAATTGGGCGGCGAGCTTTTCGTCAAGGCCGACGCCGAGACCGGGGGCGTCGCCGGGGTGCATGTAGCCGGCTTCGAAATGATACGCGTGCGGGAAGACGGCGTCGGTTTCGGCGCAGTGCGGCATGTGTTCCTGGATGCCGAAGTTGTGGATGGCGAGGCCGAAGTGGAGCGCAGCGGCCATGCAGACGGGCGAGAGATCGGTGGGACCGTGGCAGCCGGTGCGCACGTGGTAGAGCGCGGCGAAGTCGGCGATCTTTTTGAGCGCCGTGAAGCCGCCGGCGTGGGTGAGGGTGAGGCGCACGTAGTCGATCCACTGATGGCGGATGAGGTCGTGGACGTCCCAGATGGAGTTGAGGACTTCGCCGGTAGCGATAGGGGTGGTGGTGTGCTCGCGGATGAGGCGAAAACCCTCCTGGAATTCCGCGGGGGTGGGGTCTTCGAGCCAGAAAAGATGAAACGGCTCGAGCTCTTTGCCGAGACGGCCGGCTTCGATGGGCGTGAGGCGGTGATGGCAGTCGTGGAGCAGGTGCAGATCGTCGCCGAACTTTTCGCGGACGCGGGCAAAGAGCCTGGGAACGTGGAGGAGATATTTTTCGGTGGACCAGCGGCTTTCGCCGGGCAGGCCGCGCTCGGCGGGCTCGTAGGGC
The DNA here is from genome assembly GCA_035505395.1 of Acidobacteriaceae bacterium. Lineage (GTDB taxonomy): Bacteria > Acidobacteriota > Terriglobia > Terriglobales > Acidobacteriaceae > Palsa-343. Next base: position 16,069 of record DATJQW010000116.1, on the reverse strand, counting down.
TGCGCGCCTTTGGGCACGCCGTAGGTCGCGTCGAGGCCGGGGATGCCGCTCTGCACGCGGATGGCGCGGTAGCCCATCTCCCGATGGCGGGCCACGTCGTCGAGGGCTTCTTCGATGTCGTTGCCGTGGGCGTGGCAGTAGACGAGGACGGCGTCGCGGCTGCGTCCGCCGAACAGGTTGTAGACGGGCGTGTTGAGGGCCTTGCCTTTGATGTCCCAGAGCGCCATATCGACGGCGGCGATCGCGGACATGGTGACGGGACCGCGGCGCCAGTAGGCTCCGCGATAGAGATATTGCCAGATGTCTTCGGTCTGGAAGGGGTCGCGGTTGATGAGCGTGGGAATGACGTGGTCGGTGAGATAGCTGGCGACGGCGAGCTCGCGTCCGTTGAGCGTGGCGTCGCCGAGGCCGCAGACGCCCTCGTCGGTCTCGATTCTGAGCGTGACGAAGTTGCGGCCCGGCGAACAGACGTTGACCGAGGCGTGTGCGATCTTCATGGCTGCGAGTTCCCTGCTGCGGCGTTCGGCTCGGGCTCGATGGAGAGGTAGTCGATGGGCGCTGGCTCGCCGCCGTTGGGATGGCCCTGGATGGTGAGCACGTCGCCGGGACGCAGCGGCACGCCGCGCAGCGTGAAGCGCGAGGAGGTGTCGCCGTCGGGCGCGTTGCCGGGAAGATTGTTGGCGGCGGACCAGGTGGCGATGGTCTGGCGGTTCAGCAGCAGATCGAAGGTGGAAACGCCGTCGCGGTAATCGAAGTACTCGACGGCGACGGTGTACCAGCCGGCGGGGCGGGTGACGGTTGCGGATGCGGTGCAGAGGTCGCGATTCTCACAGACGTAGGCTTTGCCGCCCGAGGCGGTTTCCCAGGGATGGACATCGACGGGGGTGTAACCCTGGAGCTGCATCTGCGCGGCGGTGATGCGGTTCGGGTAGTGATCGACGCGGCCTTGCGCGTCGGGGATTCCGGAGAGCTGATGGAACCAGCGGGTGATGGCGTCGCGCCAGACGATGGCCTCGCCGGCCTGGTACTCGAGCATCGTCAGCGTGGCGTTGTACGGCTCGGGATCGATGAGGCCGCGCAGGGATTGCCACTGCGTGACGAGATCGGCGGCCTGCTCGGCGCCCTGGTAGTGCAGGTTGTAGATGGTCTGAATGACGGTCTCACCGCTGTGCAGGCGGTACGTGTAGGGCACGTGGTGCATGAAGAGGAGCAGATTGTCGGGGCAGGTGGCGAGCGACTCATACAGCGCGGCGACCTGCGGCGGATACTGGCCGATGAAGCCGGTGCCGTCGCCCCCGTATTTCGAGTCAGTGCGGTCCATGCCAACGCCCGTGTGGTCGGCGCGGATCCACTGGCCCCAGCCGTTGTTCTCCTGCGACTGCGGGGCGGGGCCGTAGTGCGAGCCGGTGATGTTGGTGAGGGTTTGCAGGCCGAGCGGGCCGGTATAGCGCTCGACCATGGGCCACGACGACATCAGGACGCGCGTGATGGTGGAGACGACCGCGGGGTTGGCGTTGAAGGTGAGCTGGGTCCAGTCGCGGGCGATGGTGTCGGCGCTGGTGTTGGGATTCCAGGCGAGACGGCCGAAGCCGTAGAGGTTGGCGAGGGCCATGTCGCTGCCCAGCCAGTTGTCATCGAGGCCGACGCAGGTGACGCCGATGAATCCGCCGAGCGGGCGATGGAAGACGCGGCCCTCGACGATGGATTTGAGCGGCGTGGCGCGGTTGGGGATCGCGTGCAGATCGAAATCGAGATAGGTTTGCCACTGCGCGGGCAGATAGACGAGCTGATGCTGCTGGCCCATGTATTCCTGCGTGACCTGGAGCTCGACGGCGGTGTTGGTCTGGCGAAGGCCGGCAAAGAGCGGCGAGACCGGCTCGCGCACCTGGAAATCGATAGGGCCGTTCTTGATCTGGACGACGACGTTGGGGGCGAACTGGCCGTCGAGAGGATGGAAGATGTCGTACGCGGCGCGGGCGCGGTCGGCTTTCGCGTCGTGCCAGTCGAGATGGTGGTTGTAGACGAAGGCGCGGTACATCACGACGCCGCCGTGGGGCGCGAGCGCGGCGGCGAGCACGTTGGCGGCGACGGCGGGGCTGCGGCCGTATTTGGAGGGACCGGGCTGGCCTTCGGAGTCGGCTTTGACGACGAAGCCGGCGAAGTCAGGGATGGCGGCGTAGAGCGCATCGGCTTTGGCACGCCACCACGCGGCGACTTTGGGGTCGCCGGGATCGAAGGTGTCGAGGCCGCCGATGGTTTGCGGGGCGCTGAGATCGACGGCGAGCGCAAGACGCACGCCCCAGGGACGGAAGGCGTCGGCGATGCGCGCGATCTCGGGGATCATCTCGGGCGTGAGCAGATGCGGATCGGCGTTGACATTATTGATGGCGCAGCCGTTGATGCCGAGCGATGCCAGCAGGCGGGCGTAGTCGGCGGCGCGGGTGAGGTCGGCGCGGACCTGGCCCGAGTCGAAGAAGATGGAGCGTCCGCCGTAGCCGCGCTCGATGGTGCCGTTGAGGTTGTCCCACTCGTCGGTCCAGCGGATGGGCGCGGCGGGCGAATCGGGGCCCTGCATGGCGGCGAAATTTTCGCCGCGCGCCATGCCGAGCAGCAGGTGAAAGGCGCCGTAAAGGATGCCGCGGGAATCGGCGCCATCGATGAGCCAGTAGGTGTGGCCGCGGGAAAAAAACGTGGCGAGCGTGAAGCCTTCAGGCCCAAGCGCAGGCGGATCGTAGTGCGGGAACGCGGCGCGCAGCTCGGCGGGGGTGGCGAGGACGAAGGCGTCCTCGTCGGGGAGCTGCGACTCGATGCGCAGGGTGCGGGCGAGCACGGAGCGGACGCCACGCAGCATCTCAGCCTGCGCACTGGCCGCGGTGGGTGAGGAATCGAGGTTGACGATGGCGGGCGGGATCTTCGCCCAGGCGGCCTGGCTCGTCTGCGGCAGCGGCGCGTAGCGAAGCCAGGCAGGCTGCTGGCCGCGCGCGGCGGAAACGGCGAGCAGACAAACGGCGAGCAACAGCGCGGAAGAGATGCGGATTCGGCGCGGATGCAGGCGATCGGCCACGGTGATTGTCCATTTTCGCAGAAATGGCCGGATTTGGTTCGCGAGGCGAACGAATGCCGCAGATTCCAGGGAGAAAGAACGGCCGGGACGATTCACTGTCCCGGCCAGGGTTGGTTGTGGAGGCATCAGAAAATGAATTTTCCGCCGAAATACCACAGACGCTCGCCGCCGCTGCCGCCCAGGGAGGAGTTGGCTCCCTGCGACTCGCCGGTGACTTTGCCAAAGTTCCCATCGGTGATGTTGGCATCGGGATTGGCGAAGTGCGGCGTGTTGGTCACGCCGAAAGCGTCGGCTTCAAACTGAAAGGTGAGGAACTCGGTGATTTTGAAGTTGCGGAAGAGGTTGGCATCGACATCGAAGTAGCCCGGCCCGCGAATGATGTCGCGCCCGGCATTGCCGAAGGTCGCCGGCTCGTCGGCAGGCACCTCCTGAAACGAGGTGATGTCGAAGTAGCTGCAGCTGTCGGTGCCTTTGGGGCAAAGGCTGGGGCTGTAAGCGGGGCGGCCTTTGGTGACGTGGATGGGCGCGACGAGATTGGGCGTCTGCTGATTGCCCGGCGCGTTGAGATTGCTGACCGCGGCTGCCGAATTGTCGGTAACGGTGAAGGGCGCTCCGCCGAGCCGGCTGAGGACGCCGCTGAAGGTCCAGCCTCCCGCGAGGGCGGAAGCGACGCCGTGGTTGGCCATCTTCTGGCCTTTGCCGAAGGGAAGGCTGTAGAGCCAGAAGCCTTCGAAGTTGTAATCGCGGTCGTATCCGGCCAGGGCCTTGTTGCGCGCGAAGTAAGCCGGGTAGGGCCACGAGATGGAACTCAGCTCTTCGTTGTCTTCGAAGTCCTCGGTTTTGGACCAGGTATAAAGGACGCCGATGGTCGAGGACTGGCCGAAGCGGCGGGTGAGTTTGGTCTGGAGGGCGTCGTAATAATCGTGACCGGCGGGGACGAGGGTGTTGATGGAGCCCCAGGTGCCTCCGAATTTCGCGTTGAGCTGCTCGCCGGCCGCGCCTCCTCCTGCGGGCGCGGAGTTGAGGTTCATGTTGAGGATGGGTCGAATCTCGCGCTCGCCCACGTAGGCGGCATCGCCGACGAAGCCGGCGAACTGCTGCTCGATGGTGAGGTTGTAGGAGTAGATGTAGCCGCGGCGGAAGTTTGGATATTGGCCGACGGTGCTGGTGGTGATGTTATTGGGAAGCGGAATGGAACCGGTGCTGAGATTGGGCGTCGCGATGAGCACGATGCCGACGGGCAAAGTGGAGTACGGACCGGTGGCGTTGGTGCCGCTCAAGCTGTCGGAGGGAGCGGCGGCGCTGAAGTTGGCGGTGCCGCCGGTGTTGGTGCCGCTGTAGCTGGAGATGGTGTCGGCGGGATAGTCGTTGCGCAGATAGCGCCAGTTGTTGCTGTCGGCGCCGATGCCGAAGCCGGCGCGCACCACGGTGTTTTGGGTTGCCTTATAGTCGATGCCGATCCGGGGCAGGAATTCTCCGTGACCCACCTGCACGCCGTCGTTCTGCGGAACGCTGCCGTAGCCGCCGACGAGCACCTGCATGGTGGAAGGATCGAGCACGCGGGCGCCCTTGCCGTGATCGCTGTAGGCCATGGGGTAGAACTCCCAGCGCAGGCCGTAGTCGAGGCTCAGCTTTGGAGAAACCTGCCAGAGGTCGCGCGCGTACACCGCCCAGTACGACCAGCGCAGCGCGATGGGATCGGTGTCCTGCACGGCTTTGCCGTCCTCATAGGGCAGGCCCAGCAGGAAGTCGGCGTAGGAGCCGTACTGAAAGTTCGTCGGGGGATCGGGGTTGGTGCAGGTTTCTTTGGTGATGGGCGGGCCGCCGGTGCAGTTGACCTGCTCGGTTGAGGTGCCGTTCATGCCGAAGGTACCGCGCGCGGTCTGGAAGGTGCCGCCCTGAGGCTGGAAGTGGTTCATCTGCACGTGATCCCACTCGCCGCCGAAGCGCAGCTGGTGATTGCCCTTGACCCAGGTGAGGTTTTCGTTTTCGACGTACTGGTTATCGCGAAAGACGAAGGGATTGCCTGTGTTGGGATTGCCGAGGTTGGTGAAGGTGACGAACTGGAAGGCGGGAATTCCGTAATAGAGATTGTCGCTGGGAGCCTGGGAGTTGTTGGTGCCGGGAATCTTCAGCGTGTTCAGCCCAACGGGACCCTCCGCGATGTCGGGAGCTTCGGCGGCGAGGTGCTGGCGCGTGAAGCCAAGGTTGCCGTCGAGCAGGAGATTGGGCGTGAAGGTGTGGGTGCCTCCAAAGCCGATGACGTAGATGCGCGTGGTGGCATTGCCGAGCTGGCCGCCGTTGGTCGCGTTGCCCTCGGCCGCGCCGAGCGACGGCGGATCGTAGATGTCGCCGCGCGAGGTGCTGAAGTGGCCGAAGACGGTGGTTTGCTGCGAGGGGACGAAGTTCACCTTGGCGTCGTAGTCGTCGGTATGGAAGAAGCCCTTCTGGGTGTCGAGATAGTTGTTGCTGTCGAGCGTTGCCAGCGACGAGGTGGGCGCGGGAATCAGTTTGGCCATGGCTAACGCCGCCGGGTCGACGCGGGAGAGGCAGATGGTGTCGACGACTCCGTTGCAGGAGATCGGGGTGCGGCCGGAGCCGTCGGGATTGCCGGTATTCGGATCGTAGATGTGGACCGGATTGCCGCTCGCGTCAACCAGGCCATAGGCCGCGGTCTGGAAGGGACGGAAGTCGAAATAGCCGGCGCTCTCCGCGGTGTTGTACACCAGAGATCCGAAGGGCACGGTCTGCGGATTGCCGCCTGCAGGCGCCAGGACCTGGCGCGTTCCCTGATAGTCGGCGAAGAAGAACAGCTTGTCTTTCAGGATCGGTCCGCCGGCCGAACCGCCAAACTGGTTGAAAATGTTTTCCGGCCGCTTGAAGGTGGGCGGCTCGAAATAATTGATGGCCTTCAGGTCGTCGTCGGTGTGGAACTCGTAGGCGTCGCCGTGCAGATGGTTCGTGCCGGTCTTGGTCTGGACGTTGATTTCGGCGCCGTTCACCATGCCCTGCTCGGCGTCGTAGGAGTTGGTGGTGATGTTGACGGTCTGGACGGCGTCTTCAGGAGGCACGTAGGCGACGTTGTTGGGCAGCCACGGATAGGCATCGAGAATGCCGTCGATGCGGGTGTCGTTGCCCTGGGTGGACTGGCCGTTGACGTTGGCCGTCATGGCGCGCTCCGGATTGCCGGCCGCGGAGTTGTTCTCGACGGGGATGGTGGAGCCGGGGACGATGCGCAGCAGGTCCTGGAAGTTTTTCCCTTCCGAGGAGATGGTGGGAAGCTGCTGCAGCTCGGCGGTGGAGAGGTCGGTGTGGATGTCGGCGCGGTCGGTCTGCAGCAGCGGCGGCGCGCCGGTGACGGTGACGCTTTGCTGGACCTTGCCGACGGACAGCTTCTCGTCGATGCGGGTAACGGTGTTGGGATCGACGCGGATATTGTCGGTTTCGACGGGGCCGAAGCCCTGCGCGGTGACGGTGATCTTCCAGTTGCCGGGCAGCAGCTCGCTGAAGCGATAGAGGCCGGAGGCGTCGGTGGCGGCCTGCTGATGGATACCGCGCTGACTCTCGACCGCCTCCACGCTGGCGTTGGGGATGGCTGCGCCGCTGGAGTCGGTGACGACGCCGGAGAGCGAACCGTAGAGCACCTGGGCGTGAAGGGCGAGGAAGCTCCCGGACGCTGCGAGAAAGAGGAAGACGAAGAATCGTTTGGAAAGTGCGCCTGCAACTCTCAGGATGGATTGACCTGACATAAGTGCCTCCAAAGTGCGGTGATATGCCCTCGCGGGGCGCGGCAGCAGACGAAGCCGGAACTTCCGGGCGTCGCCAGGGAGACGACAGATGCAACGATGAAATTCAGTGCCCACTGAGTGAGTCTTTAATAGGCGTCCCGAACTATAGGAGCGTAAGTTGCGCCTGTCAAGAGGCTTTGCGGGGAAAAAAGGAGGCGGCAATGGCAGGAAAGACCGGCGCTTGCGGATGCTTCGCGGACCGGCGGGTCTTTTGTTTTAGTCCTGCCGTAAAAGCCGGGCGGGTGGCCCAATGGGGCGCGAAATGATCGTCTTAGGGCTTATTCCTGGGGCACGTTGCGCTGGAAGACCAGGGCAGCGGCGCCGCGCAGGCGCGCGATGTCGCCCTCGTGGCTGGGACGGATGACGGGCGGGCTGCCGGCCAGGGTGAGGGCGGCGACTTCCCTTTCGATGACGGGAGCGAAGCGGTGCCAGGCGGGGGTGATGTCGCCGGCGATGAGGATGACGGCGGGGGACAGCGCGGCGATGATCATGCGCAGGCCGCGCCCGATCCATGCAGCCTGTTTGGCGAGGGCCTCGGCGGCGACGGAGTTGCCGTCCTCGGCCATGCTCAGCAGCTCCTGATAGCCGGTGCCGCGGGCCTGGGGCTGCAGCTCGCGGTAGTAGCGGAGAGCGGCGCGGCTGGAGGCGAACATCTCCCAGCAGCCTTTTTGCCCGCAGCCGCAGCGGGGCCCGGCGGGATCGACGGGGACGTGACCGAATTCGCCGGCCATGCCGTGGCTGCCGGAGATGAGATGGCCGTGGGCGAAGACGCCGGTGCCGATGCCTTCGGAGACGGTGACGAGGACGGCGTCGCGAACGCCATCCATGCGCGAGAAGGTGAGCTCGGCCAGCAGGCAGGCGGCCGCGGCGTTCTCCATTTTGACGGCAAGGCCCATCTTCGTCTCGATGGCTTTCTTCAGATCGAAGTCGGGCCAGTGCAGGTTGGGGGCGAAGATGAGGCGCTGGGTCTCGGGATCGACGCGGCCGGGCAGACAGACGCCGATGCCCTCAGTGGATTTGCGTGGGAAGGCGCGCTGCATGCGCTGCATGGATTCGACGAGCAGGCGCGTGGAAGCGGCGGGATCGGAGGTGAGCGGGGCCAGCGAGCGTGAGAGCAGGCGGCCGTTGAGGTCGACGACGGCGACGGTAGCCTGGCGCGGATGAATATCGACGGCGATGGCGACCAGATCTTCGTTGAGGCCGACCATGGTGGGGCGGCGTCCGCGGGGAGCGGAGGCCAGCGAGCCCTCGCGCACCCATTTTTCGCCGATGAGCTGCTCGACGATCTGGGAAACGGTGCTGCGCTGCAGGCCGGAGCGGCGGGCGAGATCGGCGCGGGAGATGGGCTGATGGATGCGCACCAGCTCGAGGATGATGTCGCGGTTGATGCGGCGCGCGGTTTCGCTGGAGGCGAGCTGCAGGTTGGTGGGGTCGATGTGGCGAATGCCCGCGGACGCTGCCGATGCGCGTGCGGACTGGACGTGCTTTTGCGGCGCCACCCCGAGTGGTCCTCCTGTGGTTTGCCCGTCTGCGGCACGGGCAAAGATTCACTCTACACCGGGAGGGGTGGATTTGCGGCGGTTGGCAGGAATGAATCGGACGGGCGGAAACCATCCCTCAGCGGCTAAAGCCGGAGTCATTTCGCGCTATTGATGGCACAGCTGAAGCTGTGCCCCTTCAAAGAGTGAGGTTTATCGGCGAAGTGTAAAGAACGGAGCTTATCGGCAAGGTGTAAGGAATGGAGTTGATCGGCAAGGTGTAAGGAATGGAGTTGATCGGCGAGGCGTAGAGACGTTTCCTTTGAAAACGGCTCCAGACTTGATCCTCTGCCGGATTGCGCTATTGATTCACGCCGCTCGAGAGGTAGCCGCCGTCGACGGGGAGAATCTGGCCGGTGACGAAGGAGGCGGCTTCGGAGGCGAGGAAGATTGCGGCGCCGGCCAGCTCTTCGAGGCGGCCGTAGCGATGCATGGGGGTGCGCAGCAGCACTTCCCTGCCGCGCGGGCTCTCTTCGAGCAGCTCCTGATTGAGCGCGGTGGGGAAAAATCCGGGAGCGATGGCGTTGACGCAGACGCCGTGCGGGGCGAGCTCGACGGCGAGGGATTTGGTGAGCGCGCCCACGCCGGCCTTGCTGGCGCCGTACGCCGCAACTTCGCAGAAGGCGACGAAGGTGGCCAGCGAGGCGATGTTGACGATGCGTCCCCAGCCCTGCTCGACCATGCCGGGCGCGACGATCTGGCAGGCGCGAAAGGTTCCGGTGAGGTTGGTGTCGAGGATGGCGCGCCACTCGTCTTCGGAGCACTCGAGGGTGGGCACGCGGCGGGTGATGCCGGCGGCGTTGACGAGGATGTCGACCTTGCCGAAGGCGCGGAGGGTTTGCTCGTGCAGATTTTCGAGGGAGGGGCGGTCGAGCACGTCGGCGGGGATGGCGAGGGTGCGCCTTCCCTGCTCGCGGATGGCGGCGGCAACATCGTCGACTTCGCCGGCGCGGCGGGCGCTGGCGACCACGTCGGCTCCGGCTGAGGCGAGCGCGAGGGCGATGGCGCGGCCGATGCCCGAGGTGCCTCCGATGACGAGAGCGGTGCGGCCGGTGAGGTCAAACGAGGTGAAGGTTTTGGTTTCCGCGAGACATTCCAGCATTTTGTTTGGCTCTCGAACTATTGTAGCAGAAACGGGGAGTGGAGCGCGTGGGTTCTGTCACGCGTTCTGCTCGCGCAGCGCCGGAGTGAAGGTGACGGCGACGAGCAGGCCCTCAGGCGAGAGGAACCGGCTTACGGTCTGGCCCCACGGCTCCTTTTTGTTGCTGATGAGCATCCGATATCCGCGCGACTCCAGATCGGCGGTCGCGCTCTCGACGTCTTCCACCTCAAACTCCAGCCAGGCCTGCGGGACGGGGACGTCGCCGGGCCAGGAATCCGCGCCGAAACAGGACTGCGCTGCCTGGGAGAGCGGCCACAGCGCAAAATGTTTCGCGCCCTCAAGCGCGCCTGTATACAGATAGCCGCCCGGCTCCTCTTTGAACGGAATGCCCAGGCTCTCGCCATACAGGGCGCGGCTTTGGGCAACGTCGCGATCGATGGGGCCGAAGCCCGCAATGAACAGAACACCCGTACCGGTCTTTGCCATCTGGTCTGCGCCTTTCTTTTAACTGCCGATGATTGCGTGGTGCGACGCTGTGCGGCGTGCGCTGTTCAGAGCGGATTGCGCCATAGGATGCCACCATACCAAAGTCCGGAGGGGCGCATCCCTGGCGGGCGCACTTCGACGGGGGGTGGCGCCGGAGCCGGGGTGGGCGATTCTGAGATGGCTGGAGGGATGCGCGGTGAGGGATGGAGCGGCACGGCGCCGAGGCCCGCGCCACTCCTCTTCCCTGTCAGTTCACGGTGACGGTCTTCTGCGCGGTGTAGACGTCGCCGTTCGTATCCCAGATCTTGAAGACCAGATCGTGGCTTCCGCCGGAAAGGGTCTGCGAGGTCTGAACGTACGAGTCGGCGCCGTAGCAGGTTGTGCCGGAACACTGCGCCTCGTTGTTCACCACCAGGGTGCCGTCGATGTAAAGCTGCGCAGCCGTCGGGATGAAGCTTCCGGTGTCGCCGCTGGCAACGATCAGCACCGGCGAGCTGCTGTCGGCGCCGGAGGGCAGGCAAATGCCGGCTGAATCCGTTGCCGTGGCGCAAACCGGGCCGGGGGTGCCGCTGAAGACGGTGACGGTGCGGTCGGCGACGAAGCTGCGCCCGCTCGCGTCCCAGCCTTTGGTCACGAACGAGTGCGAGCCCGCCGCCTCGGAGAAGGTGGTGTTGAAGCTGGTAACCGGTTCGGAGTAAGCCAGCTGGTTGTCCACATACTCCTGCATGGCCGTCACCTGGGTGGTGTCGTACGAGGTTGCTTCCACGCGCACCGGGCTGGTCGAGTACGTGTTATCGACCGGCTGGCAGACGGTTACGGAGGGACTGATGGTGTAGGTTCCGCAGCTGGTGCGGGACGTCGCGTTGATGTAGTACTGCGTGATCCAGTTCGAGGTGTCGCCGCCCGAGCCGGGCACGGCCTGGGCGAAATCCATCCTGCCGTCGCGATTGAAGTCGGCCATGGCCACGGTGCCGGAGCCGGCGTAACTGGCGGTTTCGAATTCCTCCGGCGTCTGCTGGAACGATCCGTTGGCGTTGCCCAGCCAGACCAGCAAACCCCCGATTGAACTGTCACATTGCGCGTTGCTGCACTGGACGCCGCCGACGGAGACAATGTCGCCATAGCCGTCGCCGTTGACATCGACGCCGGCGATGGCGCCCATGAGACCGGGATTCGCGGAGGGATCGGTGATGAGCGTGCTTTTGTAGAGATTGTTATCGCCCTGGCCGTAGTAGGCGTCGAAGCCGGTGCAGTATTCAGTGCTGCCGGCGCACTGGTAGCTGACGAGGAGATCCATCATGGCGTCGCCGTTCAGGCGGCCGATGGCGATGTTGGGATAGTAGTAGGAGGCGAGCGCCTGCTGGGTGAAATTGCCCTTGCCGTCGTTCCAGAGCACGATGGGCTGCTGCGGAGTGAGGTTATTTTGCGGGAGCGCGGCGAGGTCGGTGATGCCGTCGCCGTTGAGATCGCCGCCCACCAGGATGGTCGGCACTGAGTTATTGCCGTTGCCGAGGCTGATGGATTTTACATAGACGAAATTGCCGCCGCCTTCATTGCGGAAGAGGTCGACGTCGCCGTTGATCTCGCCGACGGCGATGTCGGGAAGGCCGTCGTTGAAGAAGTTTCCGGTTACCACGTTTCCCGGCCAATCCTGGGTGACGGCGTAGGTGAGGGGCGCCTGGAAGGTGCCGTCGCCGTTGCCCAGCCAGACCATCAGCTCGTAGTTGCCCATCTCCGGAGGCCCGGGAGGATTCAGCGCTCCGACTCCAACCAGATCGAGCTTGCCGTCGCCGTTCACATCCACGGCGGTCAGACTGGTGGAGACCGGAGTGGAGAAGGCGGGGACCGGCGCCTGGAAGGTGCCGTCGCCGTTGCCCTGGCGGAAGACCATCATGTTGTTCGCGTCGCAACATTCGATCAGGTCGGGCTTGCCGTCGTTGTTGAAGTCGCCCGCGACGATGGGGCCGCTGTCCGTGTGATAGGTGTCGCCGGCGGTTTCGAAGCTGACGGCGGACTGCGCAACGAGAGTGGCAGTGGTTCCGGCAAGAAACACTGCGGCCAGAATCCGAACAAGCATGTTTGGGAGCGCTCCTGGTCTCCTGAATCGTGCGGGGGTGGATGATTCGTTGGATTGCAGCTGCGATCAGGACGAATGGCGAGAGAACGGCCGCCACGAGCACCACACGGCATCCGTCGACGAATTCTCAACTTGCCTGGACATTAGAAATCAGGATGCCGATTTCTGGTTGCTCCTGAAGCACACGCGGATTGCGGGGGCCGGGCGTTTTCAGCAGAAAAATGCCCGCAGGCCTCAAAATGAGCCTGCGGCCGGGCTGTTGATCGAAAAGTTATGGAAGACTCGGGGCGAGATGAGGGGCGTGGGCTAAGGCGCTGGGCCGAAGGCAGGGGTTTCAGGGCAGGGGTTACATCCATCAGCGGCCCGCTGATCCCAGCACGGTGTGCATGTAGAAGTGGAAGAAGCGGTCGGAATCGGAGCTGAGGCAGACATTGGCGTTGGGCGCGCCGGGGGCGACGCGGGTGAAGCCTTTGCTGTCGACAACGATGTGCATGGGGCGCGTGGGGCAAAGATCGGGGTCGATGACCGAGGCCACGGCCATGGCGTCGTAGAGCGTCGGCGTGGGATTGCTGGTCGCGTAGCTCCACTCCTGGTAGAGCGCGTCGAGCGCGTCGGTGATGCGCGTGTCCTGGCTGAAGAGGGTGGCGCGCAGCACCTCGTCGAGCTTCAGCTGGGTGGAGTCGAGCGGCATCATGAAAATGGGGACGCCGGAAGTGAAGAGCGCCTGGGAGGCGGGAACGTCCATGGCCACGTTGTATTCGGCGTCGGGGCCGTGGTCGGGCAGGTAGCCGAGATCGCCGTAGCCGCGACGGATGGATCCGCCCATGAGGACGACGCGTTTGAGCTGGTGGAACGCGGCGGAATCCTGGTGGATGAGCGCGCCGAGGTTGCTGTAGGGCGCGATGGCGATGAGGGTGATCTGCCCAGGGTAGCGGCGCACCTGATCGCGGATGAAATCGACGGCGCCGGGATAGCCCTGGGCGGGACGCGGCCACGCCTGCGCCCAGCGCGCCTGGGTGAAGGTGTTGGTGGAGTGGGTGCGCGGCCCCTCGGTGACGGGGATGTCGCCGTGTCCGGTTTGACTGAGGAAGCGCGCGACGAGGCGGGCGCGCAGATCGGTGTCGCCCCACGCGGTGGTGACGCCGAGAATCTGCAGGCGGGGGCTGGAGACGGCGAGCGCGAGGGCGAAGGCGTCGTCGATGTCGTCGCCGATGTCGGTGTCGATGATGACTTTTTCCTGGGGCGCGGAGGCGGAGGCGGAGTCCTGGGCGTGAAGCTTGGGAAGAGAGGGCGCGCAGAGGAGCAGCGCAGGAAGCAGGATGGCGAATTTGCGCAACAGCATGAGGATTCCTTTAGAGGTTCGGGCCTGGGCTTACTCCGGCAATTTTGGGTGCAATTTTTCGAAGCCCGCGGCTTGCTGGTAGGCGCGGGCGAGCGAGCAGAGCTTTGCGTCCTGATAATGGCCGGCGAGGAAGGTGATGCTGACCGGCGTGCCGGGTCCGCCGATCTGATCGTCGTCGCCGGTATCGACAGATGGCGGCGCGGGCGCATCGCTGCCGCGCAGTCCGTTGGGCACAATGCAGGCGGGATGGCCGGTGAGGTTGGTGACGGTGAGCTGCTCGCTGTTGGTGGAGGCAACGATGACGTCGGCCTGGTCGAAAACTTTTGAGACTTCGCGGATGGCGATGGAGCGGGCGCGGTTGAGCTGGATGTATTCGACGGCGGGGATGAAGCGGGCGATGCGGAAGGTGTTGGGCCAGTCTTCGGGGCCCTGCTGGGTGAGCAGCTTGTCGCGGCCGGTGAGGGTGAGCTGGTCGAAGGCGGCGGCGGCTTCGGCGTTGAGCCCGGGAACCATGGCGCCGTAAGGCAGGTGCGGCAGGTCGAGGGGGATGAGGTTGACGCCCATGGAGCGGAGCTTGTCGAGCGCGGCGAGGTCGAACTGGCGATCGTAGGCGCGGCGGGCGCGGTACGCGGACTCCATGCGCTCGCGCTGGGCGCGGCGCTTCTTCTGCTCCTCGGTGGCGTTGGCGGGCAGCGGAGTTTCCGGCGGCGGCGGCTGGTCGGGGTCGAAGCTCTTTTTGAGATAGCCGACGCGCAGGGATTTCCAGTCGAGATCGGCGTTCCAGTTGAAGGCGGCGTCGCGGACGGAGAGATCCTCGCCGTCGGGTCCGTAGATCACTTCGAGGACCGCGGCGCAGTCCTCGACGGCGCGGCAGATGGGGCCGAGCTTGTCCTGCGTCCAGGAGAGCGCCATGGCGCCGGTGCGTGGCACGAAGCCGAAGGTGGGGCGCAGGCCGGTGACGCCGCAGCGCGTGGAGGGTGAGGAGATGGAGCCGAGCGTTTCCGAGCCGACTGAAAAAGCCACGCAGCCTGCCGATGTGGCCGATGCGGGACCGGCGGAGGAGCCGCTGGAGCCTTGTTTCGGATTCCAGGGATTGCGGGTGCGTCCGCCGAACCACCAGTCGCCCATGGCCAGCGCGCCGAGCGTGAGTTTGGCGACGAGCACGGCACCGGCAGCGTCGAGACGCTGCACCACGGTCGCGTCCTGGTCGATGACCTGATGCTCGAATCCGCCGGCACCCCAGGTGGTGGGATATCCCTTGACGGCGAGCAGGTCTTTCGCGCCCCAGGGCAGGCCGTGCAGCGGGCCGCGATGATGGCCGCGGGCAAGGTCGGCGTCGGCTTCGCGCGCCTGGGCCATGGCGCGATCGGTGGTGAGGGTGATGACGAAGTGCAGCAGCTGATCGTAGCGCCTGAGCCGCGTGAGATACATCTCGGTGAGCGCGACCGAAGAAACTTTGCGGCGGCGGACGAGATCGCCGAGGGTCATCGCGGATTCGAAGGCGAAATCTTCGAGGTTAGCGGGGACGGTCGCAACCGATGGGGCTTTGGAGAAGACGGGCTTCTCGCGCTGGCTGTCGACGCTTGCGCCGGGCGGCAGCGGATCGAAGACAAAGGCGGGCGCGACGGAGTTGGGGATGTCGAGTTTGCGAATTTCTTCGTAGCCGTGGCGGTCATCGTTGAGGCCGTCGAGCATGGCGGCGCGATCTTCGGGCGGGATGACGATGCCGGCAAGGGCGGCGGCCTGGTCGATCATGCCGGGGGTGATGGGCGGCAGCTGCGCGGCGACGGCGGGCGCGGATTGCTGCTGCGCCTGGGCCGCGAGCGTGTAGAGCGCGCCGGGAAACAACGTGGAGGCAAGGCCGAAGCGGCCGCTGACGGCGAGGAAAACCCGGCGATCGAGAGCCATGGAGGACAGAGTAACGGGTGCGCGGCGCGGATGGGAAGGATTGCGCGGCGACGACGTCGAGCTGCGGTCGTCTGCGGCTCAATCGTTGAGCGGGAGTTTCGGAACCGCAGGTCCTTCGACTCGCCGCCTGAATTAATTGTTGCGCCCAACGGCGGGGCGCAACGAATTTGGAAGGCTCGCTCAGGATGACGCCTTGATTTTTCCCAGGCGGGCACCTGAATCTCTGCCGGGGGCTAGGGGATCTCGCGGCCGTGGCCTTCCTGGAGGATCCAGAAGCGCTCGGCATCGCTGCGTCCGCGCAGCGCGCGCTGCAGGCGCTCGACGGGATCGGTTTCGCCGTCGTCGGCAAGCGCGAAGGTTCCGTAATGGATGCCGATGGCGAGGGCGGCGTTGAGCTGGACGCGCGCTTCGACGGCCTGCTCCGGCGTCATGTGGACCGGGCCCATGAACCACTCCGGCTCGTAAGCGCCGATGGGCAGCAGGGCGAGACGCAGGGGGGCGAAGCGCGCACCGATGGCGGAAAAGAAATCGCCGAAGCCGGTGTCGCCGGCGAAGTAGAGGTTGCCGGCGTGGGTTCCTGATACCGACTCGAGCACCCAGCCGCACCACAGCGTACGGTTGCGGTCGAAGGGCGTGCGTGCGGCGAAGTGCTGCGCCTGCACGCAGTGGACGCGCAGATCGCGCCAGGGCAGGGACTGTCCCCAGTCGAGCTCGTGCACCTCGCGGAGGCCGGCGGAGCGCAGCAGTTTCGCCACGCCGAGCGG
>DATJQW010000115.1:0-11667 GCA_035505395.1 Acidobacteriaceae bacterium | reverse complement strand
TCGGAGAACTTGCAGAGGAGGACAGCCCAGGGGACGCTGCCGCGATAGGGGCGTTGGGTGAGCTGGGCGCTCGCTGTGGCGGGCACAAGGATTGTGGCGGCGAAGACAAACACCAGGAGGGCATGCAGGGGACGATGCATTGGCCGGCACCTCGTGGGATTCGATACTTCCAGGTGCGCGGAACGCCAGGAACTGGCACTCTCACCGGGAGGATGCTGGACGGGGTGTTCCTCGCTGAATGTGGGGAGAACTATAGCACGGCTGCGGGATGACGTGGGGAAATATTCCTGAAGCTTTTTCCGGCGCAGGCGCGGAGCGGGCTGTCAGTACAACGGCAAACAAAAACGCCGGAGATTGGGGCTCCGGCGTTTTCTTTCTTCCAGCCCAGGCAAGCCAAAAACCGGGCTTGCATGGGGCACCCGGGTATCCGGCGTCAGACCAGCGCGGGGGCGTGGACCTTATCGTGCCAGGAGTGCGCGGCTTTGAGCGCCTTGTTGACGTTCTCGATGTTCTCGACGCCTTTGGTGTTGAGCCACTCCTCGAAGGCCTTCGCGCCCTGTTTGGCGTAGACGGCGATGCCGTCCTTCCAGGTGGCGCGGCCGCAGAGGACGCCGTTGTACGCGGCGCCCGATTCGTTGGCTAATTCGAGAGTCTCGATGAAGACGGGGTTGGAGACACCGGCGGAGAGATAAATGAACGGCTTGTGGGTGGAGGTGGCGGCGAGGCGGAAGTGCTCGAGGGCCTGCTTGCGGGTGTAGGCTTCCTCGCCCTTGAAGGATTTGGTGCCGGAGACAAATGCCATCTGGATGGGGACTTCGACTTTCAGGACGTCGACGCCGTAGCGCTCCTTGCCGAACTCCTCCATGGAGCCGGTGACGATCTCGGGCTTGCGCTTCGCGTAGGCCAGCGACTTCTCGTCTTCGCCGTGGACGGCGTAGCCGACGGTCTCGAGGAAGAAGGGGATGTCGTGGGCGCGGCACTCGTCGCCGATGCGCTCCACCCAGGCGTGCTTGAGGTCGTTGACCGGCGACTTCTCGAAGGGGGTGTAGTAGAGGAGGATCTTGATGCAGTCGGCGCCGGCTTCCTTGAGGCGGCGGACGCTCCACAGGTCAAGCAGGTCGGGCAGGCGGCCGGGGAGGGCGGCGTCGTAGCCGGTTTTCTCGTAGGCGAGCAGCAGGCCTTTGCCGTTGCGGCGCTTCGCGGCAGGCAGGCCGAACTCGGGATCGAGGAGGATGGCGGAGGCGTGTTTGGTGAGGACTTCGGTGACGAGTTCCTTGAATTCAACGAGGGCGGAATCGGGAACATCGGAGACGCCCTTTTCTTTGGCGAGGGATTTCTTCAGCGAGCCGCGCTGATCCATGGCGGCGGCGGCGATGACGCCGCGGGCGTCGGAAACGGCTTTCAGACCGGCCAGCTTGCCGGGGGTCAGATTCGTGGACATTGGTCTCTCCTGCTCGAAAATAAACGAAGTACGCTCCATCTACATTCTATCGTGCAGCTTGCGCCAGGGGCGAGAGGACCAAGGTAACGTTGCAGCGTGCGCAGAGCTCAGAGCACAGAGTTCAGGGCGCAGCGAGCGTGCCTTCCCACCCTGTCGCCAACAGTGGCGACAAGGGTGGCGCGCCCGGGCCGGGGTGCGGTGCTGCCGATCCGGCTCCCTTCCCGTACCGATTCCGCCGCGCTGAGATTTTGTATTGCTCGTTTGGGCAGACAGGGTATAATTCGCTCCCACCGAGCCGTTTTCTGCCAGAGGGGTCCGCCGGAAGTCGCGAGCGGCAGTCAATCTGTTCCCCGGGACTATGAGGGAGAGCCATGCAGATGAAGGAATCGGACTGGCGAGCGCTGCTGACCGCACTGCGGAACGGCAACCTCGTGCCCATGCTGGGAACCGATTTCATTCGGGTGCAGGACAACGGCCGCTCCACGACGTACGACAACCTGATCGCGCGGGAACTGGCCAAACGGCATGACATTGAGGACGCCGATCTGACCCGGATCAGCGTATCGCTGGAGGATGCGACGCTGAACGATGTGGTTGCGGCCTGCGTGCGCAAAGAGGGCGACAACTGCCGCTTCGATCTGCACTACGACGTGTGGCAGATCATCCAGGAAATGCCTGTGGAGGCGGCTTCGGCGCTGGCGCAGCTGGCGGAGATCAGCGACATCAGCCTGTTTGTGACCTCGACGTGCGATCCGCTCTTCGAAACTATCCTGGGCAAGGCCGGGCAGGTGGATGCGCGCGTCTACCGCTGCAAGGACAAGGCGATGGAAGACCTGCCGAAAGAGGCACGAACCCGGAAGGGCACGCGGAGCCTCTACTATCTGCTGGGCAAGGCCGAGCCGGGGACCATGGATTTCTCCATCTGCGACGAGGAGCTGCTGCGCTTCATCCGCAGACTGCACGACTCGACGTATCGTCCGCGGCGGCTCTTCGACGCGCTGCGGGAGAGCAACCTGCTGCTGCTGGGGGTAAGCTTCAGCGACTGGCTGGCGCGGTTCTTTCTGTGGCTAGCGAGGGACCGCGACAATCTGAGCGCGGACGAAGCGCGCTACCTGCGCGAGTATCTGGCGGATCAGAAAGCCGGCAAGGATCAGCCCTTCGTGATGTTCCTGCAGAACTTCAGCCACTCCACGATCATGGCCGCGGACCAGCCGGGCGAATTTGTGGCGGAACTGCACCGGCGCTGGCTCGAGCAGTCGAAAGCGCCGCAGACGTCGGCGAGGGGCGCGGAGCCCGCGCCGCCCTCCGCGATGCCGCGGGGCGCAGTCTTCCTCAGCTATTCGCGAAGCGACGCTCCGGCGGTGAAGACGCTGTACGCGGAGCTGACCCGGGCGGGCATTCCCGCGTGGTACGACGCGGCGCTGCAGGCCGGCGACGAGTTCGACACGAAGCTGGACTACAACATCCAGAACTGCTCGCTGTTCCTGCCCCTGATCTCCACCGGCTCGCTCGGCCGCGAGCAGGGTTACTTCCGCCGTGAATGGAAGAAGGCGGTGGAGCGCGACGAGCGGTTCTACGGCACGTCGAAGGGAGGCATCGTCCCCATTGTGATCGACGAGGACAACAGCATCATGCGCTCGCCGGAATCGTGCGAGGGCATGCCGCGGCGTTTCCGCGAGCTGCAGATGTACCACTGTCCTCTGGGGCGCCCGACGCCGGATCTGATCTCGTCGCTGCGCGCGCTTCCGCACAGTCCGGCATCTCCGTGAGGCCACTCCGATGAGCAGCCCGTCCACTCTCGCGACCCTCGCCGGCCAGCTCCGGCTCGACGCCCAGAACCCGTGGCCTGGCCTCGCCGCGTTCACTGAGTCTCAGCAGGAGTATTTCTTCGGGCGCAACGAGGACGCCGCCGATCTGTACAGCTGCATCCGGCGCGAGCGGCTGACTCTGCTGTTCGGGAAATCGGGACTGGGCAAGACATCGCTGCTGCAGGCGGGGCTGTTTCCGCGGCTGCGGGCGGCTTCGATGCTGCCGGTCTACATCCGGCTCGGGTATGGAGCGGACTCTCCCTCGCTGGAAGCTCAGGTTCAGGCGGCTCTGGAGGCGGCGGTGGCAACGGCCGACCTTGCGGAGGCGGCGACGCCGCAGTCCGGCGAAGGCCTGTGGGAGTATCTGCACCGGCGCGGCGGCAACTTCATCGGGCCGGAGGGCAGCGCGGTGACGCCGGTGCTGGTCTTCGATCAGTTCGAGGAGTGGTTCACGCTGGGGGCGCGGCGCGATTGCATCGCGCATCTGGCGACGGAGTTTCTTCCCGCACTCACCGGGCTGGTGGAGAATCGCACGCCGGCCCGCCTGGCGGAAAGACTGGTGAGCGACCGGGACGTGGCGCGGCGCTACGATCTGGAATCGCTGGGCTGCCGCATTCTGATCACGCTGCGGGAAGACTACCTGCCGAGCCTGGAATCGCTGCGGGACTCCATCCCCTCGCTGGCGCAGGCGGGCAATCGCATGCGTCTGACGGAGATGACCGGCAGCCAGGCGCTGTCGGTGGTTGCCGATCCCAATCCCGAACTGATCGATCCGGGCGTGGCGGAGTTCATCGTGCGCTTCGTTGCCGGCGTGCAGCCGCGAACGGGCGCCGGATCTGCGGAAGCCGGGCAGCGGGTGCCTCTGGAAAGCCTGGAAGTCGCGCCCGCCATCCTCAGCCTTTTTTGCCGGCAGCTGAACGAAGAACGCCTGAGCCGGCACCTGCCGCGCATCACCGAAGCGCTGGTGAGCGCGCAGGGGCTGGCGATCATCGACGACTTCTACCGCCAGAGCATTGCCGGCATGCATCCCGCGGTGCGGCGGCTGATCGAAGACCGGCTGCTGACCTCGGCGGGCTTCCGCGACAGCATCGATCTGGCCGAAGCGGGGAGGGATCTCGAGCAGGCGGGGGCGGATCCGGCGTCGATCGACAGCCTGATCCGCATTCGCCTTCTGCAGGTGGAGGAACATCGCGGCCATCCGCGCCTGGAGCTGACCCACGACGTGCTGGCGGAGCCGGTTCGCCGCAGCCGCGACGAGTGGACCGCAGAACAGGCCCGGGAAAAACGACGCCAGCAGGAACTGGACGCGCTGGCGGCGGCAAAAAAAGCCGAACAGGACGCACTGCGCCGCGCGCGGGGACTGCAGAAGGTGATCGCGGCGACGTCGCTGGTGGCCATTGTGCTGGCCGCTTTGCTGGTTGCGGTGTGGAGGGAGCGCCGTAAGGCAATCGCCAATGCCGCGAGTCTCCGCACCATGACCAGCACGGCGCAGACCGCGGAAGCGCAGGCAAAGAGCCAGGCGGCCATTGCGACGCAGAACGAGGACAAGGCTAAAACCTACGCGGACTCGGTTTCGAAACTCAGCACCCAGTACCTGGAGCACTGCGTCAACGTCTCCAACGCCTTCTACAGCGCCGGGCAGAGCAGCAACGGAGACACCAAGAAGGTGGCCCTGCAGTTCGCGGAGATGCTGCTGATGGGCAGCTCGGATTCCTGCTTCAGCGTGGCGCAGAAGCTGCACGGGATCGCGCCGGACAACATGGAGGTGACGGACGATCTGGCCATGATCCCGCTGGTGGCGGCGGACGCGGCCAGCCAGCGCAGCGACGCGGCCACGATCCAAAAGGACGTGAACGCGGCCATCAAAGAGGCGAATACCCTGGGAAAAGAGAGCAACGGTCCCAGGACGCAAATTCTGGTTGCGCGCAGCTACGCGCGGGGCGCATATGAGCTGGCCGGCTCAGACGACGCTAAGGTGGCGACCGGGGCCAGGCCGCTGGCCGCCCGCGCCGTGAGCATGGCGCGTGACCTGACCCCCAAACTGCAGACCGCCTCTCTGACCGCCGACGATTGGGATCGCTTCCGCCAGGCGTGCATGTACACCGCCGGATATTACGAGGACCTGAAGGACGTGCCGGATTCGGTGCGCTGGTTCAATGCGGCCATCAACGCCGAGCAGCAGGCGATCGACACCGAGCCGAAGAACTTCGACCACGACAAGGACCTGGACAGCGTGCTGAAGGACACCGCCGACTTTCTCGAAGGGCGGAAGCTGTGGTCGCAGGCTCTTCCCTATCGCACCCACGCCGTCGCGCTGCTTGGGCCGCTGCCCGCAAACGCCTGGGATGGGGAGCGGACCGACCTTGCCAAAGCGTGGCTGGACCTGGCGTGGACGGAGGTCTTCGACAAGCACTTCCCTGCCGGCGTGACGGACGCGCGCAAGGGTGTGGTCGTAGCTCGCGGCATCCGGGACGACTCGACGCTGGATTACATTTACAAGAACACGATCACGGCGCTGGCCGGGAACGACGATTTTCCCGACGCCCGCACGCTGTCGAACGAGCGGATCAAGGAGTTCCAGTCGCATCCGGTCAACAACGACAGCCGGCAGTATCTGGCTCTGGCCTATGCGCAGGCCGCCGAAGTGGACGAGGATACGAAGGACTGGGGGCGCGCAGCGTCGGACCGCCAGCAGGACGTGGCCCTCTACACCACCCTCAGCGAGGCGAAGGCCTATGACAGCGCGGCCAAGGATCTGGACATTTCGCTCGCGAGGCTCTCCCTGGACGAGATCTACAACAAACAGTTCAGCGCCGGGGTCGCAGATGCGCGCAAGAGCGTCGCGCTCGCCATCGTGCTGAAGGACGATTCCACCCTCGACAATATCTTCGGCGACGCGGTGAGCGCGCTGATCAGCAACGGCGATCTGCCCGACGCACGCACGCTCAACGACCAGCGCATTCATCACTTCCAGTCGGAAGCGGTGAGCAACGACAGCCAGCGGTATCTGGCCCGGGCGTACTCCGATTCCGCCAGCGTGGACGAGGCGATGAAGGACTGGCCGCGCGCGGTGGCCGACCGCACCCAGGCAGTGACGATTTACACGGCTCTCAGCGAGAAGAAAGCCTACGACAGCGCGGGAACGGATCTGGCGACGGCGCTCGGGAATCTGTCGTGGGCGCAAATTCAGGGCGGCCAGTTTGCCCCGGCGCTGGTGAACGCGCAGAAGGGATTCGCCCTCGATCCGACTGCCACGTGGATCGAGGTGAACGAGGCTCACGCGCTGCTGTTCACCGGCCAGGTGGCCGACGCGCGGGCTCTCTACATGAAATTCAGGACGATGCCGCGCGGCACCAATCGGGGAGAGGGCACGCTGGCCGTCGACGTCGCCAGCGATTATCAGCAGCTGTGCAGCCTGGGCTACGTGCGGCCGGAGATGCCGGGCATCGCCCACGACCTCGGCGTCGACAGCCCCGATCTGCTGAAATGTCTTACCGGCGGAAGCGCCCCGGCGAAGACATCGGCGCCCGCTGCCGCATCGAGCGCCGCGGCCAGGCCGGATTAGGCGCGGGATCTCTCGATCCGCCGAAAACCTTCGCAATTCGGATTCTCATCTCCCGCTGCCCGCGCGGCGCTGGGCCGATGCCGGGATGGGCGGCCGGCGTTTGGTATAAAGGAGAACTTCGAGGATCATTCATGCTCCGAATCGTCTGTATTTGTTTGCTGCTGGGGACTTCCCCGCTGCTGCTGGCCGCGGACTGCGCGAGTCTGAAGAACCTCCAGCTCACCGACACCAGCATCACGGTGGCCGAGAGCGTCACGTCGGGCGCGCTGGAGATTGCCGAGGATGACGCGACGCTGCGGGAGCTTCCCGCATTCTGCCGCGTGGCGGGGGAGTTTCATCCCAGCAGCGACTCGAGGATTCGATTCGAGGTATGGCTTCCGGAGCAGGGGTGGAATGGGCGGCTGCTCGGCGTGGGCAACGGGGGATTTGCCGGGGCCTTCGGCTATCACGAGATGGCGAGCTACCTGAAGCGCGGGTTTGCCGTGGCGGGCAGCAACGCGGGCCATGAGGGCGAGGCGACCGACGCCAGCTGGGCCTGGCAGCATCCGGAGAAGGTGAAGGATTTTGGGTGGCGCGCGGTGCACCTGACGGCCGCGCGGGCGAAAGAGATTCTGGACGCGTTCTACGGGAGGCCGGTGGAGAGATCGTATTTCGACTCCTGCTCCGACGGCGGGCGCGAGGCGCTGATGGAGGCGCAGAGATTTCCCGGGGATTACGACGGAATCCTGGCCGGAGCGCCGGCGAATGCGTGGTCGACGCTGATGGCTTCGGGCGCGATTTTCATGCAGGACCTGATGACCGATCCGAACGCCTACATTCCGGATCGCAAGCTGAAGTTCATCGAGAGCGCTGTGCTGGCGAAGTGCGATGCGCTGGATGGCGTGAAGGACAAGGTGATCGGGGACCCGGCCGAGTGCCGCTTCGATCCGGAGACGCTGCTGTGCAAAGACGGCGACGCCTCCGACTGCCTGACGCAGCCGCAGGTGGACGCGCTGAAACATCTGTACGGCGGAGTGAGGGACAGCCAGGGCGGGCTGGTCTTTCCGGGGTACTCGATGGGCGATGAGAGCGGGTGGGCCGACTGGATCGTGGGAGCGTCGCCGGGGGCGTCGCAGGGCTCGCTTTACGTGCAGAACTATTTTCGCTACATGGTGACCGGCGATCCGACGTTCAATGTGCTGACCGCCAGGCCGGAGGAACTGCTGCGCGAGTCGCGAGAGAAGGGTGCGGCCGATCTCGACGCCACCGATCCCGACCTGAGCCGATTCGCGGCGCGCGGGGGCAAGCTGATCCTGTATCACGGCTGGAACGATGCGGCGATTCCGCCGGGGAACACCGTCGGTTATTACCAGAGCGTGGAAAAGCAGATGGGCGCGGAGAAGACGGCGAGCTTTGTGCGGCTCTATATGATTCCGGGGATGGAACACTGCTACGGCGGACCGGGAGCGACGGCCTTCGGGCAGTTTGGGATCGAGACGGTCGAGGGGCCGAAGTACGGGCTGTTCGACTCGCTGGAGAACTGGGTCGAGAAGGGCTCGCCGGACGAGAGCGTGATCGCGACGAAGTACGGACCGGCGAAGGATGGCAAGGCGGCGACGGTGTTCACGCGGCCGCTGTGCGCCTGGCCAGCGGTCGCGCGCTATCAGGGATCGGGGGACCCGAACGAGGCGGGGAATTTCAGGTGCGTGGAGCGGTGAAGGGGGAGCTGGCCAGTAGTCCGTAGCCAGTGGCCGATAACAAAAGCTACGAGGCGTGACAATCGCCCGAGGCGACGGGCTAACGGCCGGCGGCGGCGATGGTTTCGCGCTGGAGTTTCAGCAGCTCGCGGATGCCGGATTCGGCGAGATCCATCATCTCGAGGAGGCGGGCGCGGGGGAAGGCCTGGCGTTCGGCGGTGGCCTGGACTTCGACGAGGCCGCCGTCTTCGGTCATGACCACGTTGCTGTCGACCTCGGCCTGGGAGTCTTCCTCGTAGGCGAGATCGAGCAGGACCGTTCCTTCGACGATGCCGACGCTGGCGGCGGCGACCAGCTGGCGGAGCGGCGAGGCCTTGAGCGCTCCGGTGGCCACCATGCGGTTGAAGGCGATGGCGAGGGCGACGCAGGCGCCGGTGATGGCCGCGGTGCGCGTGCCGCCGTCGGCCTGGAGCACATCGCAGTCGAGGACCACGGTGCGCTCGCCGAGAGCGTGCATGTCGACGACGGAGCGGAGGGAGCGGCCGATGAGGCGCTGGATCTCGTGGGTGCGGCCGCCGATTTTGCCGCGTTCGGCCTCGCGCGGGGTGCGGGTGAGGGTGGCGCGGGGGAGCATGCCGTACTCGGCGGTGACCCAGCCGCGGCCGCTGTTCCGGAGCCACGCGGGCACGCCCTGCTCGACGGTGGCGTTGCAGAGGACGCGAGTGTGGCCGGCTTCGATGAGCACCGAGCCTTCCGGGACCTGGACGTAGCCGGGGGTGAGGCGGACGGGGCGAAGCTGGGAGGCGGCGCGGCCTTCGGCGCGAAAAAAGGAGTCGGGCATGGGGTCATTGTACGGTCGGGTTCGGATTTGGGAAGCGGGGCGGGGCGTTTCGAAACGGGAAGCTGCGCCAAATGCCGGAGAAGAAGGGAGTTGATTGCGCGAGGAGGCGCAGCGGTTGCCGAAATGGGAAAGACTCCCGGATTGGCGCAGGGCGGCGGAGAGCGGGGGAATCTGCGGAAGCGGTTGAAACAGCGGGAGTTGCGGGGAAGGGACGGATTTGGCACGCAACGTGTTCTCTTTCAGGACAAGTTGAACGGGGTGGTGGGCCGCTAACCGGCGCCTTCCGCCCCGGAAAGAAGAGGCCATGGGAGAGACAGGACTGGCGGTACCGGAGCAGGCGAAGGGGGTCATTCAGGGATCGAACGGCACGCCGCAGGGGGCGGGCAGCGAGCGGGATTCGATCGAGGAGATGGCGCACGATGCGCGGAACGTGGTGACGGCGCTGCGGTTGTGCGCGGAGCTGCTGGGAGAGCCGGGAGTGCTGGGGGCTGGCTACGGGCACTACGCGCAGGAAGTGGGGTCGATCGCCGGAGCGTCGGAGCGTCTGGTGGGGCGGCTGACGGAACTTGCGCGGGCGGCGCGGGGACGCGAAGTTTCGCTGGTGGAGACGCCGGTGACGGATCTGGCCGAGGCGGTGCGGGCGGTGGGCGGGCTGCTGTCGGCGATCGCGGGGCCGAGGGTGGTGCTGCAGACGGCCTGCCTGCCATGTGCGGGCGAACTGCGGCTTTCCGAAGAGAACCTGACGCGGATTCTGCTGAACCTGGTGCGCAACGCGGCGGACGCGATGCCGGACGGAGGGCGGATCCGGATTACGGCACAGCGCGGCGGAGGAGCGAGCTTCCGATGGACGCTGCCGGAGGAGATGCGGGAAGCCGAAGAGCTTTGGGGCGAGCCGGGCGCGACGAGCTGGGTGGTGCTGACGGTGGAAGACAACGGGCCGGGGATCGCGCCGAGGGCGATGGAGAGAATCTTCGATCCGGGATTCTCGACGAAGCGGAAGCCGGGGCCCTGGCCGGAGGCTGCGCACCAGGGGCTGGGACTGAGCATTGTGCGGGAGCTGGTGGAGGCAGCGGGTGGGAAGATTCGAGCCTCGTCGCCGCCGCGTGCCGGAGCGCGCTTTGAAATCGAACTGCCGCTGGCTGGCGGAGCCGCTCTGACCAACGTAACCCCCCGGTTACTTTCGGGGCGGGGGAATCCTGACGAAGGAACGGCGCGATGATGCAAAGATGGGAAGCAGGAACTCAATCCATCCCGGGCCCCTTGATGCCACTCCCCCAAGACGCTGTTCCCCTGCACATCCTGATTGCCGATGAAGATCCGTCCATCCGCCGGGCGTGCTGCGAGATCGCGCGGCTGGAAGGGATGGTCGCCCATGAAGGCGAGGTCTCGGCGCGCATGCGGGAGCTGTTGCTGGCGCGGGGCGCGGACATCGTGTTGGTGGACGAGGCAATCGCGACGGGCGCGGGCTCGGCGCTGCTGGATGAGATCCGGGAGCTGCGGCCGGAAACCGCGGTGGTGTGGATGACGCCGGCGTCGACGGTGCAGAAGGCGGTGGACGCGCTGCGCTGCGGGGCAAGCGATTATCTGGTGAAGCCGTTTTCCGCCGAGGAGCTGGCGGCGGTGCTGCGCCGGCTGGCGCGGCGGCGGACGCTGGACACGGCCAGCCGCGGGCTGCGGGAGCGGCTGCGCGCGGGACACGGGAGCCTGCTGGGCGAGAGCCCGGAGATGGAGAAACTGTTCCGCATCCTGGGGCGGGTGGCGCAGAGCACGCACCCGGTGCTGATCCTGGGCGAGAGCGGGACGGGCAAGGAGCTGGTGGCGCGGGCGATCCACGCCAATGGGGCGGGCGCGGGCAAGCCGTTTGTGCCGGTGGACTGCGGATCGCTGGCGCCGACGCTGATCGAGAGCGAGCTGTTCGGGCATGTGAAGGGCGCGTTTACGGGCGCGCATCGGCCGAGCGACGGATTGCTGGCCGCGGCCGGCAGCGGGACGGTTTTTCTGGACGAGATCGGGGAGCTGCCCATCGATCTGCAGGCAAAACTGCTGCGCGCGCTGCAGGAAAAAGAGGTGCGGCCGCTGGGAGGAAGCCACGCGGTGCCGATCCGGGCGAGGATTCTGGCGGCGACGCATCAGGATCTGGCGGCGATGGTGGAGCAGGGGCGATTCCGGCGGGATCTCTACTACCGGCTGAACGTGGTGAAGCTGACGCTGCCGCCGCTGCGCGAGCGGAAAGAGGACATTCCGCTGCTGGCGGCGCATTTTCTGGAGCGGAACAGCCGGGAGACCGGGCGGGGGTTTCGGCTGAGCGCGGAGACGCTGGCGTTTCTGGCCGAGTA
>DATJQW010000114.1:0-6191 GCA_035505395.1 Acidobacteriaceae bacterium | reverse complement strand
GCGTCTTTATTAGGACGGGAGCCGCGACAGGCGCGCTCACAGTTGCGGGGCAGTGGCGGAATTTCACCGCCTTCCCGAGCATCCTGGCGATCGCGATGATGAATTGAACCGTGGCGCAGAGCCACGGCAGTGATGACATGGAAGCGATTTCCATGTCATCAACTTTTATAGCGGGATTGGGGAGCGAAGTCAAAAGGGAGCGGAGCTGGCTTTGAGAGTGGAGGATGAAGGGGATCTGCAGGAGAAGAGTGGTGACCCCGGGCTGATTCGAACAGCCGACAAGCAGTTTAGGAAACTGCTGCTCTATCCACCTGAGCTACGGGGCCACTTGTTGTATTGCATTGTTTTCAAATGATTTATGCTATTTTTCTCGGTCCTCCGTGAAGTCGCGTTTTTGCCGGTGACCGATTTGGTGACCAGTTCATTTCCGCGTTTCGCGGCTGTTCTGCTCTGGAGAGGCCCGAGCCGATCCACAGCGGCACGGTTGGGCGGGGCCGCAAGGTGCGCGTAACGCATCGATATCTGGATGCTGCTGTGTCCCATCAGTTTCGCCACTGTACGGAGATCAACCCCCGCCATAACCAGCCTACTTGCAAAGGTATGACGGTTGCAATGCCAGGAGTAGTCCTTGATCTTCGCTTCTGTCAGCGCTTCATTGAACCAGCGCCGGTAATTGTGCTGCGGACCGCGAACCTTCTATGAGTGGAAGTCGAAGCTTGGCGGCATGGACGAGAGCGAGGCGCAGCGTCTGCGGCAGATAGAAGACGAGAAGCGGGGACTGAAGCAGCTGGTGGCGGATCTCAGCCTGGATAAGGAGATGTTGAAGGCGGTGATCGGGAAAAACGGCTGGAGCTTGCCGAGGCGAGGAAAGAGGTGGCGTTCGTGTCTGCTGAGTTCGGGCAGAGCGTGCGCGCTGCCTGCAAGCTGCTGGGCGTGGGTCGATCGAGTTACCGCTATGAGCCGAGGCCGGTCTGGCCGTGCGGCGGCTCCGGTGCAAAGTATTGTCCAGGCGGCGAATCCCCGCGACATACCCGGCACAAGCGTTATATGCTGGAGCACACAATCCTGGCGCAAGCCTGCCCCCCACCAGCGCTCCAATGCGCCAAATCTGAATTGGATTCGGGTGCCAGCGGCATGGCCGAGAGCCCCAAACGTCCCGCCAGCGAGACGCCGACGTATATCGGCACCGCTACGGCAGTCAGCAGTTCGAGCGGCGATGTGCGTCCAGGGCAGACGCCGCCTCCGGGCGACAATCAGGCGACGCTGGCCGACATCGAACTCGCGCGCACGCGCGTTCCGCAATCGGGTGCCTGGAACGAAGCGGATGCGGTGCTGGAGCCGGGCACGGTTCTTGCTGCGCGCTACGAAATCCTTACCGCCCTCGGCACCGGCGGCATGGGCTCCGTCTACATGGCCCGGGACAGCGAGCTGGACCGGCTGGTTGCCCTCAAGGTGATCCGCCCGGAGCTGGCGCGCAACCAGGCCATCGTCGACCGCTTCAAGCAGGAGATCCGCCTCTCCCACAAAGTCACCCACCGCAACGTCGTCCGCATGTACGATCTTTCCGAAGACGCCGGCATGCGCTTCGTCACCATGGAGCTGATCGCCGGCCGCGATCTGCGCACCATCCTCGAAGAACGCGGCAAGCTGCCGCCGGACGAGGCAGTGGACATCTTCCAGCAGATTTGTTTTGCCCTGGAAGCCGCGCACAGCGTCGGCGTCCTGCACCGCGACCTGAAGCCGCAGAACGTCATGCGCGAGGACTCCGGGCGCGTGGTGGTGATGGACTTCGGCCTGGCGCGCAACATGCAGGGCGACGGCATGACCCGCTCCGGCGCCCTGCTGGGCACCTTTGAGTACATGTCCCCCGAGCAGGCGCTGGGTAAGGAGCTGGATCAGCGATCGGACATCTTCGCCCTGGGCCTCATCGGCTACGAGATGCTGACCGGCAACATGCCGTTTAAAGCCGACAGTGCCATCGCCAGCCTGCTGATGCGCACCCGTGAGCGCGCCGTGCCCATTTCTCAGATCGATGGCACCATCCCCGGCGCGCTGAGCAGCCTGATCGCCAGGTGCCTGGCCACCGAGGTCGAGGCCCGCTACAAAACGGTCGGCGACGTACTGCATGATCTGGCGGCGTGGCGCGGCAAAGCCGCAGCGCAGAGTTTGCGCTTTACCGCCAACGTGCCGTCGCAGGGAATCAGCAGCCGCTGGCTGTTGGCCGCCGCCGGCGGCGTGGTGATCCTTGCCGCGGCCGTCACCGCTCCCATGGCCGTGCGCCACTTCGCCGGCTCTCATGCGCCGGCCAGTGCAGCGGCAACTCCCAGCGTCTCGCTGGCGATTATGCCGTTTTACAATGCCTCCGGCGATGCCTCTCAGGATTGGCTGGGCGCCAGCCTCGCCGAGATGCTTGGCACCGACATCGGCGGCTCGGCGTCGGTTCGCCTCGTCTCTCCCGACCGCCTGCAACAGGTGCTGAAGGATCTGCACCTGTCCGCCGTGTCCCAGGCAGACCTCGGCACTCTGCATCGCGTCGCCCAGTTCACCAACGCGCAGACCATCATTTTTGGCCAGTACATCAAGGCCGGATCGGCCATCCGCATCAACACTACGGTCCTCGACCTGGCCCACGACACGCGCTCGGTCCTGACCACCGACATTCCTTCGGAAAACGACTTGCTCGCCTCCGTCGACACGCTGGCGGCACAGCTTCGCCAAAAGTTGACCGCCGACCCGAAACTGCTGAACGATCTGCGGGCGCATGCCGACCGGCCCCAGACCACTTCTATCGCGGCGTTGCAGGCGTACGAGAGCGGACTGAGCCTGGAGCGAGCCGGCAACGACGTTCAGGCGCTGCAGGAATTTGAGACCGCCACCACCGCGGATCCGGGCTTTGCCCTCGCCTGGTCCAGACTCGCGGACTCTTATTCCAGCCTCGGCCATGACGATCTGGCGCAGAGCGATTCGCGCCGCGCGCTCGATTTGAGCGAAAACCTTCCCGCCCGGGAGCGCCTGCTCATCGCGGCGGACGATGCCCGGATCAACAACAATCCGCAGAAGGCCATTGAGGCGTACCTGCAGCTGGCCGTGGCCGATCCGTCTGACACCGATATCCAGTTCAGGCTGGCCAGGCTCTACCAGCAGACCGGCGATTTCGATGCTGCGCGGAAGAAGCTGGCCCTGGTGCTGGCCGCCGATCCGAACAACGTCGAGGCGATGCTGCTCAGCGGACAGGTCGCGGTCCTTAGCGACGACCCCAACGGCGCCCTCGATGTTCTCAACCGCGCGCTGCCCCTTGCCACCGAGCTCGACAATCAGGGAGAGAAAGCGGCTATCCTGCAGGCCACCGGCGTCGCCTATTCCCAGCTGAACCGGGTCAGCGACGCGCTCGACAATTATCAGCAGTCGCTGGCGATCAAGAAGCAGATCGGCAACAAGCACGGCGAGGCGGCCAGTCTGGAACAGATCGCCGACCTGCTCGACCAGCAGGGCAAACCGGCCGACGCGCTGGCCACCTATAACCAGGCGCTGGCGCTGCGGCGCGAGATCGGGGATCAGGCCGGTATCGGCGGCTCCCTCATCGATATCGGTAGCTTCTATCACGACCACGGCCAGGTCGCTCAGGCCCTGCAGCACTTCACCGACGCCCTTCAGATCGAGCGCCAGCTCGGCGACCAGACCAATCAGGCGCTGTGCCTCAACAACATTGGCGCCATCCGGATGGACCAGGGCGCGTATCAGGATTCCCTCACCTACCTGGAGCAGGGGTACGAACTGCGCCAGAAACTGAACGTCCCGGCGGACCTCGGCGAATCTCTGCACAATCTTGCCGAAGTGAACATGCGGCTGGGGCAACTGGATACGGCGCTGAACGACTACCTGCAGGCCATCAACGCCTACCGGGCCGCGAACGACCCGCGCGGTGTGGCCATCGAGTCGAACGGCATGGCGAAGATCTTTGCGGCACAAGGCCGCTATGGGGCTGCGCTCGGTTCCATGAAGGACGCGCTCACCATCCTGCAGCAGTCGAAGGAGATGACCTCGCTGACCGTGGAAGTGATCGGCGGCTGGGGCGATCTGCTGGCGCAAGTGGGGCGCGGCACCGAGGGCCAGGCCAGCCTCGAGCAGGCCCTGCATGTGGCCCAGCAGATCGGCAACAACTGGGCGGCCGCGCTGGCGATGAACTGGATCGGCGATGCGGCGTATTACCAGGGAAATTATGCGGCCGCGCGCGACCAGTACGACCGCGCCCTGGCGACTGCCGCGACGACCCAGGATAAGGAAACCATCCTTCTCTCCAGGGTGAACCGCGCCAAGGCCGATTTGGCTCTGGGGCACGCTGCGCAGGTGATCCCGCAGTTCAGGGCCTTCGCGCAGGATGCCGACTCGCTGGGATTGAAGGCGCTTTCCGTGGAGTGTGCCGTCGATCAGGTTCAGGCGGAGGTCGCCGTGAGGAACTCAGCCGCGGCCCAGCAGCAGCTCGGCGTGACTCTGGCGCGCGCGGAAAACCTGGGCTTGCGCGTGCTGCAGGCCAGGGCGGAGTTTCTGCAGGCGTCGCTTCTTGCCGCCGGCGGCAAGAGCGGTGAAGCCGTCATTCACTACCGCCAGGTGGTGACCATTCTGGATACCGTCCGCAAGGAAGACAACTCCGCGAGCATTACCACCCGAGCCGATCTGAAGAACCTGTACGCCAACTCGCAAGAGGCGCTTCAGAGCAGCCGCTGAAATCGGGTGGCTGCGGGACAGGCGCCTCGCCGGGTCGGGTATCGGTTTGCCCGAACGCCGTCAAAAAGCCGGGAGCCGGCTCGGAACAGGACGCCGTCGAGTCTTGTCGATTAGCTCCCGCCCGTCCCGCTCAGGGCCACGCTCTGCGAACCGCTCTGCGTATTGTCTGTAACCACAACGCTGGCGCTGTGTGCCCCCTTCGAACCCGGCGCGAACGTCACGCTGATGGTGCAGGTGCCCCTGGGAGCCACGCTGGCGGGGCAGTTGTTGGATTCCTTGAAATCCGTGGTGTCGCCGCTGATCGAAATGCTGCCAATCGACAGCGCCGTGCCGCCGGAACTCGTGAGAACGAAGGATTTGGTGGAACTGCTGCCTGTTTTCACTGTTCCAAAGCTCAGGCTGCCCGCGCTGAACGACGCCTGCGGATCGATGACCGTGGCCGTGAAGTTCACCGTCGGCTGCTGGCCCGAAGCGTTGGTGTTGATCGTCAGCGCCGCTGCCTGCGTGCCGTAAAACGGCCCCGCAATAAATGTCACCACCATCGTGCAGCTCTTGCCGGCAGCCAGGGTCTTCGGGCAGAGGTTGAGGGTGACGTACTCCGACAGATCGCCGAAGACTGTGCCGGGCAGAATGGCGATGAGCGGATCGCTGATAGTCATCGTTGCCGCGCCGGTATTGCTGACGGTGATGGTTTTGGCGACGATCGAGCCCAGATACAGCGTTCCGAAGTTGATGCTGGTGGGCGAGACGCCGGCCACCGGCACCGCGGTGAAGTTGGCGGTGATGAGCGCGGGTCCGCTCATCGCGACGTTATAGGTGTTGGCGCCGGAGGCCGCGGAAACCTGATTGCTGCCGGTGCCCGACCAGTTGCTGAAAACATAGCCTGAGTTGGGTGTCGCAGTAACAGCCTGGATAGAGCTGGCGTTGTAATACAGGTCGTTTCCTGCCGGCACAATTACGCTGCCGCCGGTCCCCGCGATCGCATCGAGCAGGTATTGCGTCGTGAAATTCGCCGTGTACGTGGTTGCCGTCGCCGGCCCCAGCACGTTGTCCGTGGGACTGCTGGTGCTTGTGACTCCATTGCTCCATCCGGAGAACACATACTGCGTGTTCGGCGTGGCGCTCAGTGTCTGCGTCGTATTGGCAACGTACAGCGAGTAGTTCGTGCCGACGTCCCAGCTGGGCATCTGCGCGGTCGTGAACGGCGCGCCGTTGATGTCGTAGGTCAGTCCCGCGGGCGACGTGCCCACGGTGACCACCACGGTTTGCGGGCTCACGTTCAGAGCGAGTTGGCTGGAACTTGGCCCGTGGTAGGGATCGCCCGAGTACTGCGCGGTGATCGTATCGGTGCCGGTCGCCGGCGGCTGGTAGTTGCATTGCGCCTGATAGGTCGTCACGTTGTTCGTCGTGACGGCCGTCAGCGCAAGATTCTCGCAGGCGGCGAGCGGGGTGGCGACGTAATTGTT
>DATJQW010000113.1:0-19479 GCA_035505395.1 Acidobacteriaceae bacterium | reverse complement strand
AGCACCTCGATCCCCATGTGGCGCGCAACGATGCTTTCCTGCACGGTCGACATGCCCACCAGGTCGGCGCCCATCGCGGCGAAAGCGCGGATTTCCGCAGGCGTCTCAAAGCTGGGTCCGAGCACGCTGAGAAAAACGCCCTCGTCGAGCCGAAACTCCATCGCGCGAGCAGCCTCGTGCGCGAGCTGGCGCAGGCGCGCCGAGTAAGCCTCGGACATATCGAAAAAACGCTCGCCGAAGCGCTCGTCGTTCGCGCCCGCAACCGGATTGCGCCCGGAAAAGTTGATGTGATCGGCAATCAGAACGAGCTGGCCCTGGTGGAAGGCGGGATTGATCCCACCGGCGGCGTTGGTCAGGATGAGCTGCGTGACGCCCATGCGTCCGAGCACCCGCACCGGGAAGGTGACCTCGTCGGAACTGTAACCCTCGTAAGCGTGCACGCGCCCCTGCATGACGGCAATGGGTACGCCCGCTACAGTGCCAACAACCAGGCGGCCCGAATGTCCCGGCACGGTCGATTGCGGGAAGTGCGGGATCTCGGCAAAAGGAATGGCCGTTGCACCGGCCAGCTGGCCGCCGAAAGCGCCCAGTCCCGAGCCCAGCACGATGCCGATGCGCGGCCGCAGCGCGGTGCGCGCGAGGATGAACTCGGCGGCAGCGCTGGCCTTGTCGTAAATCGTATCCGTCATGGTTACCTGAGCAGAATCCCCACAATGCTCGCCGACATCAGATTCGCCATCGTTCCCGCCAGCATGGCGCGGAAACCGAGCTTCGCCAGATCGTTGCGCCGATTGGGAGCAAGCGCGCCGATGCCGCCAATCTGAATGCCGATGGAACTGAGGTTGGCGAATCCGCAAAGCGCAAACGTCGCGATGGTCACAGACCGCGCAGCCAGCATCCCGGCTTTCGCGTATCCGCCGAGATAGGTGTAGGCCACCAGCTCGTTCAGCACCATGCGCGTGCCCAGCAGGTTGCCGACCGTGGGCGCGTCGTGCCAGGGAATGCCGATGAGCCACGCAATGGGCGCGAAGAAAAAGCCGAGAATCGCGTCGAGCGAGTGCGGGAACGGGATGTGGTGCGCGCCCAGCATATTGTGCACGCCGCCCAGAATGCCGTTGAGCAGCGCGATCAGCGCGAGGAAGCTGATGAGCATGATGCCCACGTTAAAGGCAAGCCGTCCGCCGTCGATAGTGCCACGGGCGATCGAGCCGATCAGGTTCTCGTCCTTGTGCTGCGCGTCCTCGGGGATGTGAACGACGCCTTCGGTGGCCGGCTTTTCCACTTCGGGCACCAGCATTTTCGAGATGAGGATGGTTCCGGGCGCGGTCATGATGACCGCCGCCAGCAGGCTCGAGGCAGAGATGCCGTAAAGGATGTAAGCGGCCATGATGCCTCCGGAGACGTGCGCCATGCCGCTGGTCATGATGGTCATCAGCTCCGAGCGCGTCGCCCCGGGCAGAAACGGACGAATCGTCAGCGGCGCCTCGGTCTGCCCCATGAAGATGCTGGCCGCAACGTTCAGGCTCTCTGCGCCGGAGACCTTCATCGTCCACAGCATCGCGCGCGCGAAGCCGCGAATGACGATCTGCATGATGCCGAGGTAGTAGAGAACCGCGAAAAATGCTGAGATGAAGATGATCGTCGGCAGCACCTGAAAGGCGAAGAAGCTGGTCCCGAAAGCATCGCCGATCTTCGAGTGCGCTGCGCCGAGGTCGCCGAATACGAATGTGGATCCGGCAAAGGCATAGCCCAGCAGCTTGTTCACCCCGGCGCCTGCGTCGTGCAGCATGCGCTCGCCGAAGGTCCACTTCAGCACCATGAACGCGAAGGCAATCTGCAGGCTGAGGCCCCAGATCACGGTGCGCCAGCGGATCGCTTTGCGGTTGGTGGAGAAAATCCATGCCAGCAACAGCATGGTCAGCAGTCCCAGCACTCCCGTAAACCGCGCCAAATCGATCTCCCCTGAGTTTCCTTCAATCCTATGGGCGGGCTCCGGCTTTGAGGAACAGTTTTTTGTTCTCCGCCGAAATAATTCTCCGCACCAGGGGCGGCGGGGCGACCTCTTGCGCGCCGATCGTCAGGGCCTCCCCAAGCAACTGCTCCGGCTCCGCGAATCGGGCCTCGTCCTCGCTGAACATCGTCGCCAGCGGTTGCCCGGCCTCGATGCGAGCGCCCAGTTTCACGTGCATCTCCAGGCCCGCGTGCGCCTCCACGGGCTCGCCGGCGCGCTCGCGTCCTGCGCCCAGCCTCTGCACCGCCCATCCGATCTTCGTGCAGTCGGCCGCCGAGAACCATCCGCTCTTCGCCGCGCGAAAGACGCGCCGAAAGCGCGGCCGGTGAAATGCCTCGCCCGCGTCGAGCGCCTGCACATCGCCGCCCTGAGCTGCGACCATCTCGCGAAAGATACGCAGCGCAGACCCATCGGCCAGCTTTTCCTCCGCAATCCGCCGGCCTTCGTCCGCGCTCGCCGCCTTGCCTCCCAAATGGATCATCCATCCGGCCAGGATCAGCGAAATCTCCCGGCAGTCTTCGCTCAGCGGATGGCGCTCGTTGCGCAGCAGCTCCATCGACTCCTGAATCTCGATCCAGTTGCCCGCCATCCGCCCCAGCGGCTGGCTCATGTCGGTCAGCACCGCCACCGTCCGCGTTCCCGCGCGCTCGCCGGTCTCCACCATCAGCGCTGCCAGGTAATTCGCGTCGTCCTCGCTGCGCAGAAAGGCGCCCGAGCCGGTTTTTACGTCGATCGTCAGCGCGCTCAGCCCCGCGGCCAGCTTTTTGCTCATGATCGACGCGCAGATCAGGTACGGGTTCTCCACCGTCGCCGTGCGGTCGCGGAGGCTGTAGAGTTTGCGATCCGCGGGAACAAGGTTTTTCGTCTGCCCCACGATGGAACAACCGCACCGCTCCAGCACCGCCCGCATCTCGGCGAGCGAGAGCTGCGTCCGATAACCAGGGATCGACTCCAGCTTATCCAGGGTGCCGCCCGTGTGCCCCAGGGCGCGGCCGCTGATCATCGGATCGGCGAGTCCCGCCGCGGCGGCAATCGGCGCCACCAAAAACGAGGTCTTGTCGCCCACGCCGCCCGTCGAGTGCTTATCGACCGTTCTGCGCTCCAGCCCTGCGTGGTCCAGCACCTCGCCGGAATAGCGCATCGCTGTGGTCAGCGTGTCCAGCTCGCGCAGCGACAGGCCGCGCAGAAAGACGGCCATCAGCCACGCCGAGAGTTGCTCTTCAGGGATGGTCTCGCGCGCGGCGCCTTCCACGAGGAATCGGATCTCTTCCTCCGTCAGCTCTTCCCCGTCACGCTTTTTCCGGATCAGATCGACTGCGTGCAGGCTCATCGCGCCTCGTCCTGCGGCTCAAAAGAGAAGCTCACGGGAAAAATCTCTGCAAACGGCCGCGTCTCCCACGCGCCCTCGCCCGGAAAGGTCACCACCGCGTCCGGCGCGGCAAACTCGCTCATTACCTGGCGGCAGGCTCCGCAGGGCGGGCACGGCGCTCCGTTTCGATTCGCCACCGCCACGGCGACAATCTTCGGCCCCGCACCGCGCTCGCTGATGGCCCGGAAGAGCGCGTTCCGCTCCGCGCAGCTGGTCAGCCCGTAGGAGACGTTCTCCACATTGCAGCCTGTAAAGACGCTGCCGTCGTCAAAGAGCAGCGCCGCACCCACATAAAACTTCGAGTAGGGCGCATAGGCCCGCGCCGCGACCTCCATCGCGGCCACCCGCAAACGCTCCAGCTCACCCGCATCGATCGTTGCCATGTCCTTTTGAGGCTATAACGATTCGAGGCAAAAGCGGAATCTCGGCCTCCCGGGCAGGCCTCAAGTTCCCGCCGGCCTGTCCGATAACGGAAGCGTGGACGACCTCACTCGCGAATTCCTGCTGGAAAGCCAGGAGGGGCTCGACCGCATGGAGCGGTGCCTCACCGAGCTCGAGTCGCACCCTGCCGATGCCGAGCTGCTGGCGGAGATCTTCCGTGCCGTCCACACCATCAAGGGAACCACCGGCTTTCTGGGCTTTGCCCGACTCGAAGCGCTCTCCCATTCCGGCGAGAATCTGCTGGGGCTGCTGCGCGAGGGGCGCCTGGCCGCCACGGCGGAGATCGTCAGCGGCCTGCTCGGGCTGCTCGACCGGCTGCGCAGCATCCTCCGCGCCATCGAGACCAGCGGCAGCGAAGGCGCCGGCGGCGAAGGGGATCGGGAGCTGATCGCGCGCCTCGAAGCTCTGCAGCGCGAAGAGGTCGAGGCAGATCTCCCCGCGCCTGAGCCGCCCCCTGCGGCCGCAGCGCCGCCTGCACCGCGTTCTCCGAGTCCGCGCAAAGTTTCGCCTCGCCGGAAGGCCGCGCCTGCCTCCGGGGAGGCAGGGCCGCAAAGGGATACGCCCGCACCGTTGCCGGCGGCGGAGCCCTCGCGGCCCGAGGCCTCGGCAAGCTCCACCGGAGCGGACTCCACGCTGCGCGTCGAGGTCGAGCTGCTGAATCGCATGATGAATCTGGTGGGCGAACTGGTGCTCACCCGGAACCAGATCCTGCAGGCCACCGGCGCCGATGCGCGCTTTGCGCCGCTCGGCCGGCGGCTGGACATGGTTACCGCCGATCTGCGCGAGGCGGTGATGCGCGCGCGCATGCAGCCGGTGAGCCACGTCTTCTCGCGATTTCCGCGCCTCGTCCGCGATCTTGCTCACGGGCTGGGCAAACACGTCCGCCTGGAGCTGCAGGGCCAGGAAACGGAGCTGGACAAGAGCCTGCTGGAGGCGATTCGCGACCCGCTTACCCACGCCATCCGCAACGCCATCGACCATGGCATCGAGCTGCCCGCGGCCCGCGCCGCGGCCGGCAAGGCCGGCGAGGGTATGGTTCGCCTGCGCGCACGGCATGAGGGCAGCCACGTGATCGTGGAGGTGGAGGACGACGGCGCCGGCATCGACGTCGCACGCATTCGCGAGAAGGCCGTGGAGCGGAGTCTGATTCCCGCGGCCCGCGCCGAGCAGATGAGCGACCGCGAGCTCCTGCAGCTGATTTTTCTCCCCGGCTTCTCCACGGCCGCCGCCGTCACCAGCATCTCCGGCCGCGGGGTGGGCATGGACGTGGTGCGGACGAACGTGGAAAAAATCGGCGGCAAAGTCGAAATCGACAGTCTTTCCGGCCGGGGAACCACGCTGCGCCTGCGCATTCCGCTCACCCTGGCCATCATTCCCGCGATCATCGTGCGCAGCTGCGGACAGAATTTCGCGCTGCCGCAAAGCCCCCTGCTGGAGCTCGTGCACCTGCATGCCGCGGAGATTTCCGAGCGCATCGAGTGGCTCGGCAACGCGCCTCTCTATCGCCTGCGTGGCCGCCTGCTGCCTCTGGTCTTTCTCGACCGCCTGCTGCAGCAGCCGGAGCGCTCCGCTGAAAGCGGCTGCGACATTGCCGTGCTGAACGCCGACGGGCGACGCTTCGGCCTGGTGGTTCACGGCGTCGCCGATCCGGAAGAGATCGTCGTCAAACCGATTGCCGCGGTGCTGCGTGGCATCGGCTTCTACGCCGGCGCGACGATTCTGGGCAACGGCGAAATGGCGCTCATCCTTCATCCCGGCGCCATCGCGCAGAGCCTGGGCGTGGGTCTCTCGGCCGAAACCGAAGAAGCTGAGGAACACCTGGCGCGGCCGGGACTCGAAGAATTCCTGCTGGTCGAGGCCGCGGGGCGCCGCAGGGCGCTGAGCCTCGAAACCGTGGTGCGCATCGAGCGCATTGCCCGTTCCGCCGTCGAATATGTCGATTCCCGCCCGGTGCTGCGCTTCGAAAAGTCTCTGCTGCCGCTCGACGACGCCGCCCAGGATCTCACCGCGACGGCTGATGCCGAGGCTCCGACCACCGTGGTGGTGTGCCGCGACGGTGGCCGCCACGTCGGCATCACTGTCTCTCAGGTGCTGGACGTCGCCGGCGGCCAGGCTCTCGAGGAGGCGGGCTCGGGCGCTGTTTCCCCCGGTGTCGCCCTGCTGCACGAGCGGGTGACGGACGTGGTCCGCCTCACTGACCTGCCCCAGCTTCCCGACGCTGTCGCCGCGGAAGAACAGCTGCCGGCCGAGGTCGAGGCATGAATCCCAGCCGCGCCACCGACGAGGTCTGCTCGGTTCGCGTCGAAGGCACGCTCTTCGGCATTCCCATCGCGCACGTTCTCGAGATCCTCGGCAAGCCCGCGCTGCAGCCGGTCCCGCTCGCCCCGTACTTCATCGGCGGTCTGGTTCATTACCGCGGCGAAGTCCTCGCCGCTGTCTCTCTGCGCCGCCTGCTGGGTCTCGACCCCGCACCGAAACCCGAAGACGTCCTCGTCTTCGAATCCGCTGACGGCCCCTTCGGCCTGCTGGTCGATTCGGTTGGCGAAGTCCTTCACGTCTCCGCGGCCGACCACGAGCCGAATCCCTCCACGCTCGAGAATCGCCGCCAGACTCTCTTTGCCGGCGCATGGAAACTGAAGGATCAGCTGCTGGTCACGCTCGATCCTGCGCGGCTCGATCCCATGCGCCTGCTCCAGTCGCTGCCTGGCTGAGAAAGCGTGGGCGCGATGGGCTCTCTATTCCCCCTGCTGTTCACGCCGCGGCGGCGCTCGCGCAGGCTGTCCGGACCAACCACCACGGAGCCCTCGCCATGACTCCCCAAACCCTCCGCCCGCACCCCATTCGCGTGCTCGTCGTCGACGACTCCGCGGTGACGCGGAGCCTGCTGCGCATGGTCCTCGATCCGCATCCGGAGATCGAAGTCGCCGGCGTCGCCGCAGACGGTGTGGAAGCGATCGCTGTCTTCGAGAGCCTCCATCCCGACCTGGTCCTGCTCGACGTCGCCATGCCGGGCATGAACGGGCTCGATGCGCTTTCCGCGATCCGCCAGCGCGATCGCCGCGTCCCGGTCATTATGTGCAGCACCCTCACCTGGCGCGGGGCGCAGGTCACCCTCGACGCGCTCAGCCGCGGCGCCACCGACTACGTCGCCAAACCCAGCGGGGAAAGCATCCGCAGCTGCATAGAGGCGCTCGGCCGCGAACTGATCCCGAAGATTCTCGCCCTCGTCCCCGCCGAGCCTGCTGCGGCGCCGTCTGAAGCGCCGGCGGTTGCTGTCCCCCCGCCCTGCGGTGCTCCGCGCGTCGTGGTCATCGGCGTCTCCACCGGAGGACCCGCGGCGCTGGAAGCGCTGCTGCCGAAGCTTCCCGCGCGCTTCCCGCTGCCCATCCTCATCGTGCAGCACATGCCGAGCCTGTTTACCGGGCTGTTTGCCGAGCGGCTCGACGACCTCTGCGCCCTGCACGTTCGCGAAGCTGTGGAGGGAGCTCGCGCCGAGCCCGGCGTCGTCGAACTGGCCCGCGGCGACTGGCACCTCGAGCTGACTCGCGACCTGCGCCTGCGGCTGAGGCAGAGCGCGCCTGAAAACTTCTGCCGGCCCTCCGTCGACGTGCTCTTCCGCTCCGCGGCGCTGGCCTGCTCCGGGCGGGTCCTCGGCGTCATCCTCACCGGCATGGGCACCGACGGCCTGGCCGGCTGCCGCGCCATCCGCAACGCCGGAGGCACGGTTTTCGCGCAGGACAGTCTCACCAGCGTGATCTGGGGCATGCCCGGCGCGGTCGCCGCCGCCGGCCTGGCCAATCAGGTGCTCGCGCTCGACGCCATTCCCGGCGAAATTCTGCGCTGCATCGCCGCGCACCAGCGCCGTGCCGAGGCCCTCGCTGTATGAGGCTCTCCCCGGCCGACATCGACTACCTGCGCGCGGTTGTGGAGCGGCATTCCGGCAACCGGATCGACGATTCCCGCGATTATCTGTTCGAATCGCGCCTGCAGCAGGTGCTCCGCAGCCGCGATTTTTCTTCTTTCGCGGAGTTGCTTGCCGCGCTGCGTTCCGGCCACAGCGCGTCGCTGCCTCAGGTCGTCGCCCAGGCCATGCTCGTGAACGAGACCAGCTTCTTTCGCGAATCCCCGGCCTTCGGCCTGCTCCGAACCGATCTCTTCCCCGCTCTCATCGCGGCTCGCCGCTCCACACGACGGCTGCGTCTGTGGTCCGCCGCCTGTTCGAGCGGCCAGGAAGTCTGGTCGCTGGCCATGATGCTGCGCGAAGATTTTCCCCAGCTCGCCGGCTGGAACATCGACATCCTCGGAACCGACCTCTCCAGCGAGATGATCGAGCGCGCCAACGGGGCCCGCTACAGCGAATCCGAAGTCGCTCGCGGACTTCCGCTGCGCATGCTCCAGCGCTATTTCATCCGCCGCGGCGAGGAGTGGGAAGTCTCCCCGGAAATCAGACGGCTCTGCCACTTCCAGCAGCGCAATCTCTGCGCCGTTCCAATTTGGCAGGAGACTTTCGACCTGATCCTGCTGCGCAACGTTCTGCTCTACTTTCCCCAGGAGGCTCGGCATCGCATTCTGCTGGCCATGCATCGCTCGCTCGCGCCCGACGGCGCTCTGCTCCTTGGCCTCAGCGAGAATTCGGCGATGGAAACGCACTGGCAAACCGTGCTGACGCCAGCGGCTGTGTGGTACCGGCCGCTGGCTTCGCGCCCAACCCGGCAACCCGGCTCGTCCGCTGAATCGCTCACCGAATCCCACACCTCCCGGAGCCTGCGAGATATCCTCAAGCAGGCATGACGCCGGCCAGAAAATCGCCGACTCCTCGATCGAATCGCACCCGCTCCGCGCGGAATGAGCATTCTGTCGCGGATTCCGCGGCGCCGGCCCTTGATGCAACGGCGCCCGGCGAGGAAATGCCGAATCCGCTCGCCGTCTTTCACCCCGTCACAGGCGAGTGGTTTCGCGCGTCCCTGGGCGAGCCCACGCAGGCGCAGCGCCTGGGTTGGCCGCCCATCGCGCGGCGCGAGAGCACGCTGCTGCTGGCGCCGACCGGCACCGGCAAGACCCTCGCCGCGTTTCTTTCCTGCCTCGATCGCCTGATGCTGCACCGTGCGCCTGAGGAGAGCGCGCTCGATTCCCCTGCGGGCCGAACACGCGTCGTCTACATCAGCCCGCTCAAGGCGCTGGCTGTCGACGTCGAACGCAACCTGCGTGCTCCGCTGCTCGGCATCGCCGATCTCGCCCGCCGCCGCGGCCTTCCCTTCCGCATTCCCGAAATTGCTGTGCGCACCGGCGACACACCGCAATCCGAGCGCAGCCGTTTCCGCCGCCATCCCGCAGACATCCTGATTACCACCCCGGAATCGCTCTACCTGCTGCTCACCTCCGAGTCTGCTGCCGCTCTTCGCACCGTCGACACCGTCATCGTCGACGAGATTCACGCCCTCGTCCCCACCAAACGCGGCGCGCATCTCGCGCTCTCACTGGAGCGCCTCGAGGCTATCGCCGCCCAGCCGCTGCAGCGGGTCGGCCTCTCCGCTACGCAACGCCCGCTCGAAGAGGTCGCGCATTTCCTGGCCGGGCCCTCCCGGCCGGTCGCGATCGTCAACGCGGCTGCCCCCAAACAGCTCGCACTCAAAGTTGAGATTCCGGTTGAAGACCTGGCAAAGCTCGTCCCGGAAAGTCCGCGCGATCCAAACGCTCCTGCCAAACGCCCCTCCATCTGGTCAGCGATCCCGCCGCGCTTGCTCGACATCATTCGCCGGCGCCGCTCCACGCTCATCTTCGTCAACAATCGACGCTCCGCCGAGCGCCTTGCGGGAGCCATCAACGATCTGGCGCAGGAATCGGGCGGGACAGACGGCCCGATGCTCGCCCGGGCCCATCATGGCTCGCTGGCCGCCGCGCAGCGTGCCGAGATCGAAGACCAGCTCAAGACCGGACAGATCCGCGCCGTCATCGCAACCTCCTCGCTCGAGCTCGGCATCGACATGGGCGCCATCGACCTCGTCATCCAGATCGAATCGCCGCCCTCCGTCGCCGCCGGCATGCAGCGCATCGGCCGCGCCG
The DNA here is from genome assembly GCA_035505395.1 of Acidobacteriaceae bacterium. GTDB lineage: Bacteria > Acidobacteriota > Terriglobia > Terriglobales > Acidobacteriaceae > Palsa-343. The sequence continues at coordinate 9,595 of DATJQW010000113.1, read as the reverse complement.
GCCATCGCGTCGGAGTGGTGAGCGAAGGCATCATCTTTCCCAAGTACCGCGCCGACCTCGTCGCCTGCGCCGCAGTCACCCGCGCCATGCACGACGGCCACGTCGAGGCGACGGCCATCCTGCGCAATCCCCTCGACGTCCTTGCCCAGCAGATCGTCGCCATCGTGGCGCACCCGCCGCAGCTGGCCATCCCGCGTCGCCACGGCGATCGCCCGCGCGAGCCAGTCATTTCTGTGGACGACCTCTATTCGCTGGTTCGCCGGGCCGCGCCTTTCTCGACGCTCACTCGCTCCACCCTCGAAAGCGTGCTCGATCTTCTCTCCGGCAAATATCCTTCCGATGAATTCGCCGAGCTGCGGCCCCGGATTACGTGGGACCGCCATGCCGGCACGCTCACTCCGCGTGAAGGCGCGAAGAGCCTCGCCATCCTCAATGCCGGAACCATCCCCGACCGCGGTCTCTACGGCGTCTTCCTTTCCGGCGAGCACAAAAAGCCCGTCCGCGTGGGGGAACTCGACGAAGAGATGGTCTTCGAAAGCCGCGTCGGCGATGTCTTCCTGCTCGGAGCATCCTCGTGGCACATCGACGAAATCTCCCACGACCGCGTGTTGGTCTCGCCGGCGCCTGGCCAGCCCGGCAAAATGCCCTTTTGGCACGGCGACCTCGCCGGACGTCCTCTCGAATTCGGCCGCCGTATCGGCGCGCTGGTGCGCGAACTGCGCGCTATCCCTGTGAACGCGGCCGTCAGCCGCCTCACCCACGAGCACGATCTCGATACTCAGGCGGCCGAAAATCTGCTCCGCTTCCTCGCCGACCAGGCCGCTGTCACCGCGTCTGTTCCCGACGACCGCAACATCCTCATCGAGCGCATCCGCGACGAGCTGGGAGACTGGCGCGTCTGCGTGATGACCCCGTTCGGCAGCCGCGTGCATCAGCCCTGGGCCATGGCTGCCGCTGCGCAGGTCGAGGCGCTCGGCGGACTTCACGTGGAGACCATGGCTACCGATGACGGATTCGTCCTCCGCTTTCCGGACATGGATGCGACTCCGGATCCCGCCGCGCTCGTCCCCGATCCCAATGCAGCCGCCGATCTCGTCGTCCGCCAGCTCAGCGGGACTTCGCTCTTCGCTGCGAAGTTTCGCGAAGCATCGGCCCGCGCCCTGCTGCTGCCGCGGCGCCGCATGAGCAAGCGCGCTCCGCTGTGGCAACAGCGCAAGCGCGCCTCCGACCTGCTCGCCGTCGCCGCACGCTACCCCTCGTTCCCCATGCTGCTCGAAGCCCATCGCGAATGCCTCCGCGACATCTTCGATATGCCCGCGCTCCTCGACGTCCTGCGCTCGATCCGCGACCGCGAGATCCAGGTTCACGTCGTCGACACCCAGAAGCCGTCGCCATTCGCCGCGTCGCTGCTCTTCGGCTACGTGGGCAACTACATCTACGAGGGCGATGCGCCGTTGGCCGAACGCCGCGCCGCCGCGCTCTCCATCGATCAGAGCCAGCTTCGCGAGCTCCTCGGCGACGCCGATCTGCGCGAGTTGCTCGACCCCGTCGCCATCGGCGACGTCGAAGCCCGCCTTCAGATGCTCGGCGAGACTTTGCGCGCGCATTCGACCGACGGCGTCCACGATCTTCTGCTTCGACTCGGCGATCTCTCCCGCGGCGAACTCACCCCGCGGGCCGACCCGGCCGATCTGCCCGCAGCACTCAAAGCGCTCCTGAAGGCCCGGCGCATCCTGGAGATCACCATCGGCGGCGAACGTCGCCTGATCGCCGTGGAAGACGCCGCGCGATATCGCGACGCGCTCCAGGTCGCGCTTCCCAAAGACCTGCCTGAATCGCTGCTGCAGCCGGTCGCGTCCCCGGTGCTGGAGCTCGTCCGCCGCTACGCCCGCACCCACGGCCCCTTCACACTTCAGGAAGCCGCTGCGCGCTTCGGGCTCGGTCCGCAGTCAGTCCAAACGGCGCTGCGCACTCTCGTCCTTGACGGCCGCGTGCTCGAAGGCGAGTTTCGCCCGGAGGGAACGCACCGCGAATTCTGCGACGCCGAATCCCTGCGCCTCATCCGCAACCGGTCGCTGACCCAGTTACGAAAAGAGATCGAACCCGCCGAGCCGCGCCTCTTCGCGCGTTTCCAGAGCCACTGGCAGGGCGTTCTCACGCCCCGCCGCGGCCTCGACGCGCTGCTCGACACCATCGAATCGCTCCAGGGCGCGCCAGTTCCCGCGTCGCTCCTCGAATCGCAGATCCTCCCCGCGCGCCTCACGCGCTACTCGCCTGCTGATCTCGACACACTCATCGCCGCCGGTGAAATCGTCTGGGTCGGCGTCGATTCCATCGGCGAGCGCGACGGCCGCATCGCCCTCTATCTTGCCGACAAACTGGCCGATTTGCTGGCCCCGCGCCCCGCGGTTGGCGAGCTGTTGTCGCCGCGCGAAGAGGCAATTCTGTCGGCGCTGACCAGCGGCGGCGCCATGTTCTTCGCCGGCCTGCATGAAGCCATCGGCGGCGGCTATCCTGGCGAGACCATCGATGCGCTCTGGTCGCTCGTCTGGCGCGGCCTCGTCACCAACGACACGCTGCACACCCTCCGCGCGTATGTCGCAAAGCCCGAAACCCCGCACGCCGGCAAGCGCCAGCACAATCAACCGGCCTTCCGCTCGAGAAGAACCACGCCGCCCAGCGCCCAAGGGCGCTGGACGCTCGTGCCGGCGCCCGCCCGGACAACCCCCGCAGCACAAACGTCGTGGTCCCACGCGATCGCGCAGCAGCTCCTGCACCGCTACGGCATCGTGACGCGCGAAACCGTCGCACAGGAAAACCTTCCCGGCGGATTCAGCGCGGTCTACGAGGTGCTCAAGGCTCTTGAAGAACAGGGCCGCGTGCGCCGCGGCTACTTCGTCGCCGGGCTTGGCGCCGCGCAGTTTGCCCCGCCTGCCGCTGTCGATTTGCTCCGCTCGTTGCGCACCGCGCCGCCCGCTCAATCCGAAATCCTCGCCCTCGCCGCCGCCGACCCCGCCAATCCCTGGGGCAGCATTCTGCGCTGGCCCGATGCGGAAGACCCGTCAGCCTCGCTCACCCGCTCCGTGGGCGCCACCGTCATCCTCCGCAACGGCGATCTCATCGCGTACCTGCGCCGCAACAACCCCGCCATCCACGTTTTCCTGCCATCTGAAGACGAGCTCGCCGAGCCGGACCGCTCCGCGATGGCCTGCGATCTGGCAGCATTTCTTTCGAATTTTGCTCAGGAACTGTTACAGAATCCGGAAACCCGTCATCGCGGCGGCCTGCTCATCGACACCATCAACGGCCAGCCCGCATACAAGCACTTCCTCGCTCGTTTTCTCGGGGATGCCGGCTTCCACCCCTCGCCGCGCGGCTTCCACGTGCGCTATGTCGCTAACCCCTGAACCCTAATCCCCAATCCCTAATGAATCGTCTTCATCCTTCTCTGCATGTAATCCATCAGCAGATACTCGCCCAGCGTCTGCGGCGTCGTGAAGTAGGCCTTCCCTTTGCACATCTGCGTCACCTTCTGCACGAACTGCACCAGCCCGAAGTCCGACGCCAGCATGAAGGTGTTGATCATGATGTTCTGCCGCTTGCAGCGCGACACTTCTTCGAGCGTCTCGCTCACCACCAGCGGATCGAGGCCGAAGGCGTTCTTGTAAATTCGCCCGTCCGGCAGCGTCAGCGCCGATGGCTTGCCGTCGGTGATCATCACAATCTGCTTCATGTCCTTGCGCTGCCGCGACAAGATCCGCTGCGCCAGCCGCAATCCCTCGCGCGTGTTCGTGTAATACGGACCCACCTTCACGCGAGCCAGCTGCGATACCGGCATCTCCTCGGCTGAATCGTGAAACAGCACCAGCGACAGCGTGTCGCCCGGATACTGCGTCCGGATCAGGTGGGCCATCGCCATGGCCACCTTCTTCGCCGGAGTAAATCGGTCCTCGCCATACAGGATCATCGAGTGCGAGCAGTCCAGCAGCACCACTGTCGCGCACGAGCTCTGATATTCGCTCTGGTGCACCTGCAGGTCGCTGTATTCAAGATTCAGCGGCAGCGTCAGCCCCTCGCGTGCAATCGCGCTCTTCAGCGTGGCCGGCGCATCCAGGTTCAACGTGTCGCCAAATTCATACGGTTGCGATCCTCCGTTGGTCTCCACGCCCGTCGCCCAGTGCCGCGTGTCGTGCCGCCCCATATTGGCCTTGCCGAGCGAGCCAAGCAGATCGCGCAGCGTCTTGTAGCCAAGAAAATCGAGGCTCTTGTCCGTCACCTCGAAGCGCGCATCCACATTGGCGCCGCCCATCTGTCCGGTCGCCTGCGAAACCTGGCCCTGCTGCTGCGGCTGCTCCGTCGAGATGTAATTCTCCCGCTCCATCCGCTGGATCAGCTTGTCGATCAACTCGTCCAGTTTGCCTTCCGCGGCCATCTGGTCGATCTTCTGCTGAACCTTGTCATCGAAGGCATCGCCCTGCTCCAGGGCCTGCCGCAGCGCCTCCCGCAGATCGTCGAGCGTCTGGTTCAGGTCCTGGAAGTCCGCGTATGGATTCTCGAATCCTGAATCCAGCAGATAATCCGAGAGCGCCTTCAGCAGATCGTCCATGCTGATCTCGCTCGCCAGATCACCCGTGAATTTCGTGTACCGAACGCTCTTCATCCCGACCAACTACTCCCCAGCGCCGATGCGCGTTTTGCGCGAAGCGCCTCTGCCTGGACGGCTAGTCCCTAATTAAAGCTCCCCCGCCTGCTCCGCCTCGACTGCCACGGCTCAAACTCCCGCTCCGACTCCATCCGCTCCTGCCGCTCCACGCGCTCCTGTGGCTTGCGCTGCGCCGCGAAGCTGCGCTCCTCATTGCGGCTGATGCGCCGATGCGAGCACATCCCCTCCAGCAGGAACTCCGCAGCCGCGGTCACGATCTCCGGACCGTCGCTCGCCTTCACGCCGAGCGGCGCCAGCTTCTCCATCAGCCCCTGAATCTGTTTCAGCTCGGCGAGCGTCGCCTTCGCCGGCTGCTCGTCCGAGATCTTCACCGTGCCGCCCAGGTTGAACCACTGCTCGATCTGCTCCGTGCTCACCTCGCCGAAATACTTGTCGAAGACCCTGCCGATGGCCGCGCGCACGATGTCGCGCACCACCGTGTCGGCGCCCTTCATCTCGCCTTCGTATTCCAGCTCCAGCTTGCCGGTAATGCCCGGCAGCGCCGTGTACAGATCGCCGACGCGCGGCGCCACCCGCGCCTCGCCATGCAGCAGCGCGCGCCGCTCCGCATTCGACACGGCCAGCTCCAGCGTGGCAATCGGCAGCCGCTGGCTCACGCCGCTGCGCTTGTCCACCTTTTTGTCTTCGCGCGCCGTGAACGCCACCTGTTCGATCACCTCGCGCAGATACTGCGGGAGCGCGATGTCGCCCGTCTCGCGCTCCGTCCACGCTTCCTGTGTGGTAATCGCGATCCCTTCCTCCAGAGTCTCGGGATAATGCGTGCGAATCTCCGACCCGATGCGATCCTTGAGCGGGGTCACAATCTTGCCGCGCGCCGTGTAGTCCTCCGGATTGGCGCTGAAGACCAGCGCGATGTCCAGTTCCAGCCGCACCGGATAGCCCTTAATCTGCACATCGCCTTCCTGCATGATGTTGAACAGCGCCACCTGGATCTTCCCCGCCAGGTCGGGCAGCTCGTTCACGGCAAAGATGCCGCGATTCGCCCGGGGCAGCAGGCCGTAATGCATGGTCATCTCGCTGGCCAGATCGTGTCCGCCGCGCGCGGCCTTGATCGGATCCAGATCCCCGATCAGATCCGCCACCGTCACGTCCGGCGTCGCCAGCTTCTCCACGTAGCGATCCTCGCGGTTCATCCATCCCAGCGGCGTCTCGTCGCCCAGCTCCACAATTAGGTCGCGGCAGCGCCGGCACAGCGGAACGTACGGGTTATCGCGGATCTCGCAGCCCGCCACATAGGGCATGTGTTCGTCCAGCAGCGCCGTCAGCGCGCGCAGGATGCGGCTCTTCGCCTGTCCGCGCAGCCCCAGCAGAATGAAATTCTGCCGCGACAGCACAGCATTCACAATCTGCGGCACCACGGTGTCCTCGTACCCGATGATCCCCGGAAAAATGGTCTGCTTCGCGCGCAGCCGCTCGATCAGATTCTCGCGCAGCTCGTCCTTCACCGTGCGCGTGCGCAGGCGCGTCTCACCGTATTCCCGGTGCGCGCGCAGTCCGCCGAGCGTCTGCGGAAGGTGAGAGGGTGTGTTCTCGGAATGCCTCAGCGTACTCGTTCGACTGCCCATGATGGCTCCTGGCTTTCTATTGGACGCGGCAAACGCGCTTGCCGGATGAGTTTCTTCTGTGCCTCGTCTGCTGCCAACCGTCTGCGGTCTGCCCCCTGCCGACTTCAGTGCGTCCCTCTCTGCGCTTCGCTGCGCAGTCGCGGCAGCATCTCGTTGTAGAAATTGAGCAGCAGCGTCGTTCGGTCGGCGTCGGACCGGCTGCTGAGCAGCTGCTGCTTAAATCCCGGATCCGACGGCAGCGCGTCCGCCAGCTGGAATGCCACCGGCGCGTTCAGATCAAGGTGGGTTGCCGGCACCGTAATTCCGGCAAGATGCAGGGTAGCAAAGTGCAGCGCCGCGCACTCCTCGCGCTCGGGGCGCGTCGAACCGGCTCCGTCGTCGTCGAAAAATTCGACGTCGGCCTGCAAAAAGCTCCTCGAATCGTCAAGGCCCTCGATTTCAAAGCGCTGTGTGCCCTCGCACAGGATGTCCATCCGGCCATCCTCATGCCGCTGCAGCACGCGCACAATCTTCGCCATGCACCCTACGATCGCCATCTTGTCCGGCTCCGCCCGCACCACGCCGAACTGCTTCTCCGCGAGGAGGCACTCGCCGACCATCTCCCGGTAGCGCGGCTCAAAGATGTGCAGAGGCAGCGGCGCCCCGGGAAACAGCACCGTCTCCAGAGGGAACAGGGGAATTCTCATGGTTCTGTCATTATGCTCGCGGCGCCCGTATCCTGCACGCCACATTTCTCTTCATCCGATATTGCGCCACCCGAACCTCCGCTGCTGTGCTCTGAACCCCCAGGCTCTGTTCCCTACTCCAGCATCTCCAGGTCATCCAGCATCGCCTGCATCTCGCGCTGAGCATGCTGGTTGCCGGTACGGCGCGCGCACGCGATCCCCTCGGCGAGCTTCTGCTTCGCCTCCGCTGTCTGCCGCACCTTCGCGAGGGTCTGGGCCGCCATAAAATACCCCGCCGTGTAATCCGGATGGTCTTCGAGCAGCCGCGCAAACTCCGCCACCGCTCTCTGCGTTTCGCCGCGCCCGGCAAACTCCATGGCCAGCCCGTAGCGGGCGAATGCATTCTTCGGATCCTGCTCCAGAATTTCGCTCAGACTCGCAATCTTATCCATGCTCTTCCTATGATTCCCTGGTTTTGCTGCTCCTCGCAAACGCCGTCGCCTGCCACGCAATCTCTGATCACGGTTCACTGTTCTCTGATCACGGATCGCCGCACCTGTAACCCGCAACCTGTAACCTATAGCTAAAGGAGAGTTCTTCAATGGATCTGAATGGCCCCGCGCAGCCCGCGCGCACCGTGGCCCAGTCGCAGTCGGAGATGACCGAGCTGATCCTGCCCAACGACACCAACACCCTGGGCAACCTGCTCGGCGGCCGGCTCATGAACTTCATCGATCTCGTCGGCGCCATGGCCGCCATCCGCCACGCGCGCAGCTACGTCGTCACCGCTTCCATGGAGCACATCGACTTCATCGCGCCGGTACACGTCGGCGATCTGCTCATCCTCAAATCTTCGCTGAACCGCGCGTTTCGCACCTCCATGGAAGTTGGCGTGAAAGTGTGGGTCGAAAATACGCTGGCCGGCGTGCATCATCACGTCGCCTCGGCCTACCTCACCTTCGTCGCCATCGATTCGCAGGGCCGGCGCGTTCCGGTGCCGCCGCTGGAAGTCGAGACCGCCGAAGAAAAGCGCCGTTTCGAGGATGCCGGCCGCCGCCGTGAAATCCGCGAAGCCGAAGCCCGCCGCCGCCGCATCCCCAAATTCGACCCATCCGCCCCCGTCAAAGCGTAGGACGATTTTCGCTAGCTCGCTGGCCGTTTCTGATCACTGTTCTCTGATCACAGTTCGCTGATCGCAGTCCTGCGCGAAGCGCGTTCGACTGGACGGCCACTCCCCCTGTACGCTGAACGCTGAACGCTGTACCCTGGATTTATGTCCCACGCACCCACTCCTCCGCCCCCCGCCGCGCTGCCCGGCGTCAAATCCATCGTCGCCATCGGATCAGGAAAAGGAGGCGTGGGCAAAACCACGCTGGCCGTCAATCTCGCCGTCGCGCTCGCCCAGCTCGGACATCGCACCGGCCTCATCGACGCCGACATCTACGGTCCCAATGTGCCGCTGATGCTGGGCGACTCGCGCCAGCCCCGCGTGCTGGCCAACAATCAGATCGAGCCCAACGTCGCCCACGGCGTCAAAGTCATCTCCATCGGCTTCATCTCGCCCGGCGACAAGCCTCTCGTCATGCGCGGCCCCATGCTCCATCAGATCATCCGCCAGTTTCTCCAGCAGGTTGACTGGGGCGAGCTCGACATCCTGCTCATCGATCTCCCGCCGGGCACCGGCGACGTCGTCATCTCCCTCGTACAGACCGTCCCGCTCACCGGAGCCGTGGTCGTCTCCACACCCTCCGACGTCTCCCTGCAGGACGCGCGCAAGGCCCTCGAGATGTTTCACCAGGTCAACGTGGAGGTGCTGGGCATCGTCGAGAACATGTCGCACTTTACCTGTCCGCATTGCCATCACGAGATCGACATCTTCTCGCGCGGCGGCGCCGAGCGGACCGCGAAACAGTTCAACATCCCATTCCTCGGCTCGGTCGAGCTGGTTCCTGAGATCCGCCACGCCGGCGATACGGGGATGCCCATTGCGCTCGCCGGCCCCGACTCGCCGCACGCGGCGCAGTTCTACGCCATCGCGAGCCATCTCGCCGACCGCGCGCTCGCCCAGGCCGCGAAATCGGAAAACATTTTCGAAATCAGCTAATGGCCCTGTCTCTCACCGCCCAGGCCGGGAACTGGCCTCTGGCGACTGGGGACTGGGGACTGGCAACTGGGGACTATTTTCCGGGGACTGTCAGGCCGATCCCCGCGGACCTCCACCCAGGATTCCCCGCACCCGCTCCAGCAGATGGGCCGGATGCTCCGGCTTGGCCAGAATCTCGAAATTGTGCCCCTTCTTCGCCGCCTCCTGCAACAGCTCTCCCGTGCTCATGTGGCCTGAGAGCAGCAGAAAGCGGCATGCCGGATAGTTTTCCTTCAGCACTATCGCGAATTCCACGCCATTCATTCCCGGCAGCATCACGTCCACCAGGGCCAGGTCCGGCTGCCACCCGGCGATGGTCTCGATTGCCTCCTCCGCGGAGTATGCCACCTGCACTTCATATCCATGCATCCTGAAAATTGCGGCCAGCGTATCGGTCACGTGCGGTTCATCATCCAATACAAGTATCCTGCTGCCGGTGCCCGGCATCGCCCCTCCCCCAAAAGTACCCCGGACCGGCGGCCAAGGCTCCGCTGGCCGG
>DATJQW010000112.1:0-24870 GCA_035505395.1 Acidobacteriaceae bacterium | reverse complement strand
ATGTGAACAATGCTGATTCCGGCGGCAATCGCCTGCCGCAGATCTCCGTCGTCAGTTCCCGATCCTCCGTGCAGCGTAAGCGGAATCTGTACCGCCGTTCTGATTTCAGCGATTCGCTCGATATCGAGGCGTTTCCTCTGTTCTCCCTCAACCATCTTCCGCGACATGCCGTGCATGTTGCCCACGGCGGGAGCCAGCACCTCAATTTCCGTGAACTCCACAAACTGTTTCGCTTCGGCGGGAGTGGTCAGGTATTTCGACAGATCGCTAGCGAGCTCGTGAATCTCAGACCCTGTGCCGATATTGCCGATCTCTCCCTCCACAACGATTCCAGGATCGATCGACTTCAGAGCCTCGACCGCTTCCTTTGTCTGGCGCGTGTTTTGGTCAAACGGCAACGCGGAAGCGTCGAAGACCACGCTGTCAAACCCCGCTTTGGCCGCTTCTATGGCCTTCTTCAGCGTGTGCGTGTGGTCTGCGTTGAGAAAAACGGGAAAACCGAATTCTTCCCGCAAACTCCTCACCAGAGCCGCAAGTTGAAGCACTCCCATGAACTCGCGCTCGCCCTCAGACGCGCCGACCAGAACCGGAACCCGTAGTTCCTGCGCGGCAGAAAACACTGCCTTCAACAGAACGAGGTCGGCGACATTAAAATGCCCGAGCGCGACGCCATTCTTCCGTGTCTGCTCTAAAGCACTCCGTAAGTCGCGCACATGCCCTCCGCAGAGTAGTTGCCGCGGACCCGTCGGCCCCTTCCCGTCGCGGACCGCATCGGAGGAGTTGGGGCCAGCTCGAGTTAGGAGCAATTAAGCCCGAAGGAGGAAAAGAAATCAATTAGACGAACGTATCGCCGATGCTTTCGTTGGGGGCTGCTGCAACGGTTCACACTTCAAGTCATATTGGGACATCGCCGTGGAGACGAACTCTCTTAGCCGGGACAAACGCTCCGGGAGGAAGTTGCAGTCGGACAAGCGCGTTACAGGTCATGCCAGCTACCGGGTTATAGGTCCAGCTCGATTGCTGATTCCGGTGTCGAGCAACAGATCAATGCGTTGCCCAGCGCTGGTCGATCAAGTGGTTCTGGCGCGTACTGGAGCCGGCCGTCCAGAATGCCGCACTCGCAGGTGTGACACACGCCGGTTCTGCACGACCACCTCACTGGGACGTCGCATGCTTCTGCCAGTTCGAGGATGCTCTTGAACCGGCTGTCCCACGGCACCGCAAGGCCGCTTCGCGTAAACGATACGACGGGTCCGGTTCCGGGAGGAGCCGGAGGATGCGGGGCTCTTACTTCTGCCTTCATTACACCAGGCTCACTACTGCTCGCGGGACCAAACACCTCCTGATGGATCGCATCCTGTTGCGCGCCCAATGTCACCAGGTCGCGGTTCATAGCGCTTTGAAAAGCCAATGGCCCGCACATGTAAAAGTCGGCCCCAGCGGGAACGGCAAGCTTCTCGAGATTCGCGAGATCCAGACGCCCTTGTATGTCGAAGTCGGTACCTTGCCGATCCGTCGGATCCGGCCGGCTGTATGCAGTGACCGAACGGCTTCCGGGAATAGCGGCCAGCAGTTGCCTCGCTTCCTCGGCAAAGACGTGCTCGGTCCCATTGCGCGCGGCGTGGATCCACCACACTTCCCGCCGAGATGTTGCGCTTCCGGGCGCGAGGGCGCGAAGCATCGAAAGAACCGGGGTGACGCCAATTCCCGCGCTCAGCAAAACGACCGGTCGCCTACCGGGCCGCAGAATAAATTCGCCGCGTGGCGCGCTGATCTCCATCTGGTCGCCGGCCTGAGTCGCATCGACAAGATACCGGCTGCCCACACCTGTTCCACGTTTCACACTAATGCGATAGGTGCCCGAATCCGAAGCGCCCGAGATGGAATAACTGCGTACGACCGGCGTTGCATCATTATGCGATCGCCAGCGCAGCACGACGAACTGACCCGGAAGCGCAGGCGGAAGAGGCGATCCTTCCAGGTCGGCAAAAACAATTGACGTCACCTCGGGAGTCTCCCGATGCAAATCGACTACCTTCACCCTGCGAAATCCGCTCCATGCGGGAAGGGACGAAACGGGCGGTGTAAGTCCCGCGTTGCCGTTGTGAATCCCCTTCTCTCCTGCCTCAAGAAAGCTTTCGAATGAACCCTTCCATCCCACACTCAGCGCCGGAATGCGGACTGCGATCGCAATGCGCGTGAGATCGTGGTTTGCCGTATAGAGCAGGGAATCAACCTCCGCAACCGAGATTCCGCCTGGTCCGTCCGCGATCTTCTGAATTTCGTCGCCGGCGCCCACTTCGCCTTCGCTGATCACCCGGCAATAGAATCCTGGCTTCTTATGCGCAACAAGCAGCGCCGCCATCTGAGGATTGTCCATTCGAATTCCAAGGCGATAACAGGTCACACGGGGCTGAGTCACCTCAAAGACCGCGCTCCCGATCCTGTATCGGTCTCCGATACAAACTTCATCGTCGGCGAGACCCTCAACGGTAAAATTCTCTCCAAACTGGCCATACTCAAAGTCACTCCGGCTAAGCGCCCGTTCCCAATACCGGTAAGTCTCGAACTGATAAACCATAACAGCGCGATGTTCGCCGCCGTGCCCTTTCAGATCCGCCTGCCCATCGCCATCCAGGTTGAGCCGTCGAGCAAGCACGCGCCCGGCCACAGGACGCTTCCAGATCGCGGTGCGCACCACTCTGCCCTGCCACGCAATCTCGCGCGGAAGCCCCACATTGACCGAAAGCAGCTTCGGCATCGGCTCCTCCATAGTTCGGCCCACCCATCCGGCAGGCCGCCGTCGCGATCTCCGGCCGAGCCTGGTCCTTCCTGGGCGCGAATCTGCCTCGCCCGTCCCCCTCGCGATTAAGCTGCAGGTGTCGCGCAAAAGCAATTAGACGAAGGTATTGCCGCTGTCGTGCGCGTAGAGCGGGCGTCTTCGAACGCCCCCAACTGAGTCACATGCGAACCCTGTCATGAGCTCAGGGAAGCAAAGCCTGACTATTGCACCAAGGTATCGCTCGACACTATCGTCCTATAGCTTCGCCCCGCTCTTTGCCCTAATCTTTGCATGATATGCCATGGGGGAGGCCTTTCGATTTCCCGGCCGGTATCGTGGACTGGTCTCTCGCCTCTTTGGACGCGATTTGCAGCGTGAATGGAACCTGTCCGGAGTGGAACGCCGCGCGCGCGACTGCGGTGGGCCACCAGTCGTGAGCCGGACCACAACCGACAGGTAACCTCGTTCTGCAACGACAATCGCCGCGCGCGGACCCGGCCGTGGCGATGGATTCGAGTCAGTCCGGTTCAAATTCGGGCAACGCAGACTCAGCCGCAGGAGGGGAACCATGAAGGCAACACAATTGCTGCACGACCTGGGCCAGAGCATCTGGCTCGACAACATCACACGCGATCTGCTGAACACCGGCACGCTGGCGACATACATCCGTGATTTCTCGGTCACCGGTCTCACTTCGAATCCAACAATTTTCGACCACGCTATGAAGAACAGCGTTGCCTACGACCGTTCAATCGGCGAGAAGCTGAGTCAGGGTAAGTCAGGAGAGGCACTGTTCTTCGAGCTGGCTCTGGAAGACATGACTCGCGCTGCGTCTCAATTCCAGCCGATCTACGAGCGGACGAAGGGTGTGGATGGGTGGGTGTCACTGGAAGTGTCGCCGCTGCTCGCCCACGACACAAATAGTACCTTCGCCGCAGCCAGGGATCTGTACGCGCGAGCCGGAATTCCCAACTTATTCATCAAGATTCCTGGTACGAAGGAAGGACTGCCTGCGATCGAGGAAGCGATTTTCTCCGGCATCCCGATCAACGTCACTCTGTTGTTCTCCCGCGAGCACTATCTCGCGGCCGCAGAGGCGTACCTGCGTGGTGTCGAGCGGCGCATCGAAGCAGGACTTGGGGCCGACGTCGGCTCCGTCGCATCGGTGTTCGTCAGTCGCTGGGATACAGCGGTGATGGGCAAGGTGCCCGAAGCGATGAATGACCAACTCGGCATTGCTGTTGCGAAGCGCACCTACAAGGCCTATCGATCGTTCCTTGGCTCCTCGCGTTGGCAGCGTGCCCTCGACCGGGGTGCGCGGCCTCAGCGGCTCCTGTGGGCCAGTACGGGGACAAAGGATCCAAAAGCGTCGGACGTCCTCTACGTCAAGGCGCTTGCTGCACCCTTGACTGTGAACACGATGCCGGAGGTCACTCTCAAGGCCCTGGCAGACCATGGCGACCTCGGGCCAGTCCTGCCCGCAGATGGCGGTGATTCTCAAGAGGTCCTCACCCGGTTCGCGAAGGCAGGCATCGACGCAGATGCTCTTGCCGCGCGCCTCCAGGACGAGGGAGCGCAACTATTTGATCGTTCCTGGCAGGAACTGTTGGCGGTCATCGATTCCAGGGCTTCTGCGCTCAGGGAGTCCGCGGCCAGATGAAGACCTGGCTCATCCCCGCTCGACCTGGGATGCGCGTGGGTATGATCTCCCGCGGTCTCGGCCGTGTCCTGTGTTCGATCGTTGAATGCGGCGTCGTTGGACAATCGTTCCCGATGCAGGCCGGCCCGCTTCAACGAAAGTCGTTCTGACGAATGAGCAGGCTCAACGGCACGACGCCAACCATCGAAAGGAAACACGAGTATGAGCACAGTTGCAAGTCCCGCCATCACCACCTGGAGCATCGATTCAATTCACTCGGTTGTCGAGTTCAAAGTCAGGCACATGATGATCTCCAACGTGAAGGGGCACTTCAGCGGCGTGACCGGCACGCTGAAGCTGAACGAGTCTGATCTGACGCAATCGAGCGTGGAGGCGTCGATCGTCATTGCCTCGGTCCATACACGCCACGAGGAGCGCGATACCCACCTGAAAGGCGCCGACTTCTTCGACGCCGAGAAGTTTCCCGCAATGCATCTGAAGTCGACCCACATCGCAGTGAAATCGGATGGAGAACTCGTGGTCACCGGCGACCTCACGATTAAGGGTGTCACCCGAAGCGTGCAATTCGCAGTGGAGGGACCATCCCCGGCGACGAAAGATCCGTGGGGCAGCACGCGGATTGGTGTGGCGGCGACCACGACAATCAATCGCAAAGATTTCGGCTTGACCTGGAACGCTGCCCTCGAAGCCGGCGGAGTGATGGTCGGCGAAGATGTCAGTATCACTCTGGACCTGGAGTTTGTGAAGCAGACATAAGCGCCCCGTCGAAGACCAGAAGGGCGATTTGCCGCCCGGAACGGAGCATTAAATCATGTCCCGGCAGCTCGCACGCTGGAGAGCGTGCCGATTTATCATGGGGCCGTCCGTCGAGTGATTACTCGAGGATCCTGTCATGTTTCACGGCACGATTGAAGCACACACACGCGCGCGACTGTAGCGTTACTTCCCGGCTGACTTATGAGGGTTCGCAGCGCCACCGTGGTCCGCCTGTCTGCGGCGACTAAGTTACATTGTCAGCACAACGCGAAACTCCGCCTTGCCGCTCATCATGCGCGCGTAGGCCTCGGCGGCCTTCTCCAGAGGATACGTTTCGATCATGGCGCGTACTCGGCGCAGTTCCGCAAATCGAAGCGCGTCGTCCGTATCCGCCGGTGTTACTCCAGCCCATCCCTCAATCGTCTTGCCGCCCCTGATGAGCTGTGCCGGGGCAAACTCTATCATGCCGGCGGCGACCCCGATCAGGATCAGCCTGCCGTTCGGACCCAAACCGCCGATCAGTTCCGTCATCGCTCTCGAGTCCGGCGCGGTCGCAAGAATGACTCTCGCGCCCCCCAGGTGTTGCAATTCCTCTGCTGCGTTTGTCGCTTTGCTGTCGATATACACATCGGCGCCCAGTTGCATTGCCAGCGATTCGATCTGCGCGCCGCGCCCGATTGCAGCAACCTTGTAACCGAGCTTGTTTGCAAATTGAATTCCGAGGTGGCCGAGCCCGCCGATCCCCTGTACCGCGGCCAGAGTCCCCGGCAGTGCGCCTGCATACCGCAGCGCGTTGTAGGTAGCGCTTCCGGCGCACAGCAGCGGCGCAGCTTGGATATCGCTGAGACTGTCGGGAATCGAAACCAAAGCTTCGACCGGAGCCAGCATGTATTCCTGGTAGCCGCCGTCATAACTGAGACCGGGATTCTTCTCATTGCGGCAGAGTCGAAAGTCTCCCTGCCGGCACTCCGGGCAGCTGCCGTCATGACCTCCGTGCCAGCCAACGCCAACACGCTGGCCCGTTCGCCATTCGGTCACTCCGGCGCCCAGCGCATCCACCACCCCAGCCACTTCATGCCCCGGAACGCGCGGATAGGGAATTCCCGGCCGCCGGCCTTCGAGGATGATCGCATCGCTGTGGCACACGCCGCATGCCCGAACCTTGATGCGCACCTCTCCGGGGCCTGGATCGGGCACCTCCAGCTCGACGATTCTCAGACCGGCCCCGGCCGCGGGCACCTGCGCGGCCTTCATGGTTGCGACTGCGACCGCCTGTGTCATGGGGTCACCTGTCTCCTCGTCATCCGCGTTGATCCCGAACCCGCTTTTACGACTGTGATTAAATCTCAGCTTCAGCAGCGAAGCCATTGGACGATGGTATCGACTGATACCTTAGTGCCGGCCGGAGCAAGTGCCGGCCGACGCGACGGCATAAAGCCGCTTGTGTCTTTCATCGCGCGATGAGTATGGAGCATTTCCTCTTGAGTGTGGTGGTCCGCAACACAGCGAGTCGCAATGCGTGAGCTTCATCAGACAAAGGTATCGATCAGTACCTTGGTTCACTTCCGTCAATTCTGTTTTTGTGGCTTAATCGCGACATCGGCCTTGCGGCGTAAATCGCACCGAAGGAGATGAGGTCACCGCAAATGAAGGTATTCGTGGCAGGCGCAAGTGGAGCTATCGGCAAGCCTCTGGTGAAAGCGCTGGTCGCGGCCGGTCACCAGGTGGTCGGTATGGCGACCAAGGCCGCGGGAATCGATGCTCTTCGCAATCAGGGGGCTCAGGGCGTTTTGCTGAATGTTCTTGATGCCGGCGCCGTCGCGCGGGAAATCGAGGGAATCCGCCCCGACGCCGTCATCGATGAGCTCACATCTCTGCCCAGCCGCTACACCCCCGAGGAGATGCGGGCGGCCGGTCCACGCGATCGTCAGGTGCGGCTGGAAGGAGGAGGCAATCTGTTCCACGCAGCGGCGACCTTCGGCATCAGGCGATACGTGATGCAATCCACGGGATTCTTCTACGCTGCAGGTAAGGGTCTCGCATCCGAGACAGAACCGCTGGCGCACAGCGCAACGCCCGGAGTGGCCGCAGCCGTGGCCACCTATACGACGATCGAGGACCGGCTCTTCAGCGCTCCCAGCCTCGAAGGAATCGCGCTGCGTTACGGCTTCTTCTATGGGCCTCGCACCTACTACGATCCGGAGAGCGGCAGCGTCGCACAACAGGTTCGCGAAGGCCAATACCCGGTGGTCGAGCCGGGCACCGGAGTCTCCTCGTTCATCCATGTCGAAGACGCCGCTGCCGCAACCGTTGCAGCGTTGGAAGTTTCTCCCGGCGTGTACAACGTTGTGGATGACAACCCAGCCCCGCTGTCAGTCTGGCTTCCCGCGTTTGCCAGGTACCTCGGCGCACCAGAGCCACCTCGCGTTACTGCCGAAGAGGCAGCTCGTCAAAATGGTCCGGATGCCGTGTACTATGCGCTTCAGTTGCGCGGTGCCTCGAATGCAAAGGCAAAGAAAGTGTTCCAGTTCGCGCCGCGCCCGCTCGAGTGGCTTGCCGCCTGAGCCTCCCGAACTCCAATCGTTCAAATCGGCGAGTGCAGCACTCGCATGCCGTCGTGTCGCACTCCGGCCCCAGATCAGACCCGCGATCCAATCGGCTCGCACAAAGTTGACCCGGGCCCCAGGCCTCGTTACGAAACCGGTTCTCGACTGTAGAGAGCTTTGCAGGGGCTGCCCTTCAAAAACCTGCGTATCTGCTGCCGGCCGCGTCGGGAGCTTCGTCGTTGCGCCGCTTCAGGATCTCTGTGAAGCTCAGATCGTCAGTTAGTCTTGAAGGTGAAGAGGCCGGAAACCACGAGTGGATCCCGAGGCTGTAACTGCCGTAGCCGATCCCGGCGCCAGGCGCCCCCCGCGCCGCCGCTGGCGCATCGCATGGCTGCTTGGCCTGGGCGTACTCATTAACTATTTCGACCGCGTCAATCTTTCCGTCTCGCACAACGCGCTCATCGCCGCCTTCGGAATCTCCGATGTCACCTTCGGCATCCTCTCCAGCGCGTATAACTGGACCTACGCTCTGTGCCAGATCCCCATCGGAGTCGTCCTCGACTGGCTCGGCGTCCGGCGCATCGGTCGCATGGGCAGCTTCGTCTGGAGCCTGGCGTCCTTTGGCGCCGCAGCCGCGCCCAATGTGCCTTCCTTCTTTGCCGCGCGGCTCCTGTTAGGAGTCGGAGAAGCCCCCACCTTCCCCGCCAATGCCAAGGCCACCGGTCACTGGTTTCCCCAGCAGGAACGCAGCCTCGCCACCAGCTACTTTGATGCCGCCGCAAAATTCGCCTCGGCCGTCGGCGTGCCGCTGATCGGGATTCTGCTTCTCCACATCGGCTGGCGCATGAGCTTTGCCGCCACGGGCCTCGTGAGCCTGCTCTATTTCCTCCTCTTCTTCGTCGTTTACCGCGAGCCCGAAGACGATCCGCGGCTCAGCCCGGAAGAGCTTGCCTTCATTCGCGCGGACGCCGATCCGGAACCGCAGGACCCTTCCCGCCAGGCTTCGCTCTGGTATCTGCTGCGCCAGCGCAGAGTGCTCGGTCTGGCGCTCGGCTTCGGCTCCTACAATTACGTCTTCTATCTCCTGCTCGTTTGGCTGCCCACTTACCTGTCGGAATCTCTCCACATCAATTTGCTCGATTCCTTTCTCTACACCGGAGTGCCGTGGCTCGTGGGAACCGTCACCGATCTGCTCATCGGCGGCTGGCTTGTCGACGTCCTCATCCAGCGCGGCTGGAACGCCAACCGCGTGCGCATGACGGTCCTGGTGGGAGGAACCGCCATGGGTCTCGGCATTCTCGGCGGCGCCCACTCGCACAGCACAACCGAGGCTCTCCTCTGGATGAGCGTCTGCCTCGGCGGCCTCTCCGCCGCGGCGCCGGTGGGCTGGTCCTTTCCGTCTCTCATTGCTCCACGAGGCAGCGTGGGCCGCGTGGGCGGCATCATGAATTTCTCCAACCAGGTTTCCGGCATCGCCGCTTCCATCATCACCGGCATCCTGGTTCAGAGGTGGCACAACTTCGCCGCCGCTTTCGCCGTGGCTACGGCTTACCTCGCCATTGGAATCTGCGCTTACCTCTTCCTGCTGCGCAACGCCGATCCCATCGAGCCGGGCCTGGCCGCTTAGCGCTTCGTATGCTCCGCCACCGTGGCCCGCGTGGATCCGGTGGAGATGCCTCCGTCCACCAGCAGCGTCTGCCCCGTGACATAGCGGCTCGCTTCCGAGGCGAGAAATACGATAGCTCCATCCAGATCGTTCGGCAGGCCAGGTCGCCGCATCGGTATGCGCTCGACCAGGTACTCCACCCATCCCGGATCCTCGTACATCACCCGGTTTTGCTCCGTCTTGAACCAGCCTGGGGCAAGGCAATTCACCGTAACCCCATGCGGTCCCCAGTCCGCGGCCAGACTCATTGTCAGCTGGCGAATCCCGCCGCGGCTGGCTCCGTAGGGAGCGAGCCCCGCGTAACCGAAGACGCTGGTCACCGAACCGACATTGATGATGCGCCCATATCCGCGGGCGATCATGCCGCGCGCGATGGCCTGCGCCACGAAGAAGCTGCCCCGCAGATTGGTCTCCAGCACCAGATTCCAGTCATCCCAGGTAACTTCCAGTGCAGGCTTGCGCACGTTGCACCCGGCATTGTTGACAAGGATGTGCACCTGCCCGAAGGCCGCCGCGGCTGCATCCGCCATCCGCTCGATGCTCCCGGCGTCGCGAACATCCAGTTCCACCGCCACCGCCCGCCGTCCCAGCCCGCGTATCTCCTCCGCGAACTCATCCAGCGACTCGCGACGTCGGCTGGTCAGGATCAGGTCGGCTCCCGCGCGAGCCAGCGCCCTGGCGAGGTACTGGCCGAGCCCTCGGCTGGTTCCGGTTACCAGCGCCGCCTGGCCCGTGAGGTCAAAAAGTGTGCCGCTCACAACGGCTTCTCCGCGAGTGGTGTCAGCACAACTTTCATCAAATTCGGTTCGTGCGCGTAGAGCCGTTCGAACCACCGCGGCCCTTCCTCCAGCGGTGCTACCGCCGAAATCAGCGGCTTCACTTGGATCGTTCCCGAAGCGATCAGCTCGATGGCCTGCGGATACTCTCCCGCAGACGCCGCCGAACCCTGCAACCGCAGCTGGCGGCTCACCACCGCCTGCAGAGGGATCGTGACCTGCGGCGCGATGTTCCCGATCAGGACCACAGTTCCTCCCCGTACTACGGACTCGATGGCCGCAGTCACCGTGTCGTTCCGCCCCACTGCCTCCAGTGCCACATCGACCCCGCCGCTCGTCCGGCGCAAAACTTCGGCGCTCAGTTCTGTCCCGGGAAGATGAATCGTCTCGTCGGCTCCCAGCGATGCAGCAAGCTCCAGCCGGCTCGCATCGACGTCGGCGACAAGGATGCGCCGGCACCCAGCGGCCCGCGCTGCCTGCAGCGTCAGCAGCCCGATCATTCCAGCTCCCACCACCAGCGCCGTCTCTCCTCCGCTGATTCCGCTCATCCGCACCGCATGAAGCGCAACCGACACCGCCTCCAGCATCGCCGCCTCGGCAAACGGCATGGCATCCGGCAGCGGATACAGGATTCGCTCCGGAACCACGAGAAATTCCGCAAAGGCGCCATTGCGCCGGTACTCGCCGCACGAAACTCCGATCACCTCGCGGCGCTCGCACAGGTTCACCTCGCCGCGGCGGCACCAGGAGCACTCTCCGCACGATACCGTCGAGTCGAACGTGACCCGGTCGCCCGGCTGGAACGGCCCCACGCCCGCCCCAACCGCCGCGACCGTCCCCGCCGCTTCATGTCCCATCACGATGGGAGGAATGCGCCGGCCCGAAGATCCGTCGTATCCGTGGACGTCGCTGCCGCAAATGCCGCACGCCGCTACCTGGACCAGCACTTCTCCACGCCCCGGTTCAGGACGCGGCACATCCTTCAGCTCCAGACGTCCGTACTCGGCAAGAACCAGAGCCTGCATCGTACCCACTCCGCCATTATCGGTCCGAATCGCGCGAGAGCAGCGAAAGCCTCAAAAGGAAATCGAGGCGCGCACTCCCGGATGGCTCCGACTCCTTTAGTGACTCTCTGCCTCACCAGGCAAATCGTACGCTTGTCTTCCGAACCGCAAAGTCGGCTTCCGGCGCGATCGTTAGCTGCGACAATGCCTGCAGATTGTCGGTGTAGGCCAATACCACTGTGAGAATATTCTGCGTTTCCCCGTCCAGGTGCAGCCAGGGTTCCGGAAGATAGAACTTCGTCTGCGGGCCAATCGTCCGGTAGAACCCCACAAACCGCCCATTCAGGTACAAGAGGGCATCGCGGTCCGACGCGATCGTGACGCTCCATGGGCATATCCACTCGCTGCGGCTCGCCACCGCAAAGCGGCCGCGAAACCACGTGTAGGCGGGCAGCAAATCGGCTCCCTCCGGACCCGTCCCAACCGCACCCGCCTGCCACAAGCCCGACCCGTACGCCGGATCGACCTCCCGGCCTCTCATCGCGGCAGGAACCCGCTGAATCTCCACCTCGGCAATTTCCGACGCCTGCGCATCGCTGCCGATGCGAATCCTCTGGATGCCCGTAAGGTCCGCCATCTCCCTGCCGAAATTCGCGCTGCCAAACGCTTCGTACGAGATTTCCAGCAGGTTCTCTCCGGAACGCGCCCGCCCGGCCAGCGCCACTGAGACTGCCTGATCCTCCTGCGAGACCTCCGCGATTCGCGTTCCGTTCAGAAAGACCTGCTTCGGGTGGCCGGTGAAAGAATCCACGAACAGCTTCTCTTCTCCGCTCCATGCGAAGTTCGTCCGGTACTTCACGTAGCCGTACGGGATAGGGCCGGTCCGCTCCAGTGGGACGGGGCGCGTCTTCAGCCACTCGCCCTCGGCGCTGGAAAAGCGCTCCACCCGATACTCTCCGTGAACGATATCCACCGGTTCGCAGGGAAGCGGCGGGATGCTGATGTGCACCGATGCGCTCTGCAGCTGCGCGTTGTGCCGGACCGGCGCCGGGTTTCCGTCAATTGTGCATCCACGCGGAGCGGCCGCCGCCAGAATCGTCAGATCGTGTTCTCCCGGCGCATACTCCAGCTCCGCCGTAGCGCTGTCCGCGTCCGCAGCGGCCGAACGCAGCAGCGAGCAGTCGGCGATGATCGGCGTTTCCGGCTTGGTCGCGGATTGCCCGTTTTCGCCCCCGGGCGCGGGCAGTTGCATCGTCCACGTGCGCCCCGCAAGTTCGCCCGAAAGAGCGATGATCTGCAGAGCTTCCCCCACCCTCAGATATTGCGGAACCATCCCCGTGCGGAATCCGAGCGTCATCGTTTTCCGGCTGGCGTCATAGCTTCGGTAGAGCAGTTCGCCTTCGATGGTCGGCTCCTCCTCCATCGCCAGCGAAATCTCCACCAGGCTTCCGGCGTCGTCGCTCAGCGCTATCCACGAGCGTTCCCCGCTGTTGCCCAGCGCGACGATTTCCGCGGTGCAGTAATGGATATGCGCGCCCGCAACCGGCATCTGCCACACCAGCATCTTCATTCCACGCTGGCCGATCGAAAGCTTGCCTGCACACGGCACCGTCAGCCCCTGGCTTTCTCCGTTGCCCGCGCCAGGCAGTTGCAAACGGAAGCTCTTGTCCTCACCCGCGTTGTTCCTCACGAACAGCACGCCGCTCGTCCCGTTCACCCGCAGCGTGGCGGATACGTCGGTGTCATCGGTCGACGCAGCGCCCGCCTGCTCCTCGCTCCGCGCGAGCAGCGGGCCAAACTGCTTCAGAAACGCGCCAATCCTGCTTGCCGCGTAGTACTTCTCCCACAGTCCTCCGGCTTCTCGTATCGGCGCGGCATAATCGTAAGTGGTTGTCAGGTTGCGGGCCGCCCAGTCGAAATTCGTCCCCCCGTGCCCCATGTAGAAGCTGAGGAAGGTGGTCCCGCATTCCATGGCCGTCTTCGCCACCGCGTTCAGCTGCGCCCCGCTCACTCCTTCCTGCTCCACAGAGAGTTCGCCGCCGAACTGGCTGAACCATCCTCCCTGCAGCTCGGCAATGCACAGAGGAGACTGCGGTTGCTCCCGGCGCAGTTGAGCCAGCCCCTGAGGAACTTCCCTCGCGAGATTCCAGCGCGGATAGAAGTCGCAGGTGTCGGTGATCCGCGCCATCACCGGATCCGACTTGTCCCTCGCCTGCCTCGCCCAGTTGGTGATGATCGGGATGTCGATGCCCGCGTCCCACACCATTTTTGCCAGAGCGGTCAGATAAGCCGTCTTTTGCTGGCCTGGCAAATCCCAGTAGTCGTATTCGTTTTCAATCTGGATCAGTGCCACCGGGCCGCCCCTCGTGATCATGTTGTCCCGAACGATCGGCAGCACGTGGTTATACCAGCCCTGCGAGCTCTCCACGCTTTCCGGCGCGTCGCTCCGCAGCGGAAACTGCTTCTCGATCAGCCAGTGCGGAAATCCGCCGGCATCCCACTCCGCGCAGACGTACGGCCCGACCCGCGCGATCAGCCAGAAGCCCATCTCTCCCGCCAGCCGGACAAAGTCCTCGAACTCCGTCATATCCACATGGCCCTCGACGGGCTCGTGATAGTTCCAGAAGACGTACGTCTCGATCGAGTTGAAGCCGGCCTGCTTCAGCTTGCCCAGACGGTCCCGCCAGAGTTCCTTCGGCGTGCGCGGATAGTGCATGCAGGCGCTGTACAGCAGCGTGTCGCGGCCATGGATCGTGAAGCACTGCGCGTCGTAACGAATGATTTCCGGCTTCGCGAACTGCGGCTCGCCGCCGTTGCCGGGCAGGGAAGCCGCCGGCAGCAGCCGCAGGCGCTTCACTCCGGCAGCCGCTGAAACCATTCCCATACCCTGCAGCATTTCCCTGCGCGTGATCGTCATCTTCCCTCCCTTTGCCACAATGGCATCAACCGCGCTCCACCCAACCTGAAGCGCGATCCATCGCCGATGACTGCCTGAACGACAGAATAATGGAAGGTGCAGTGGTTTCTGCCCGCTGCCGCGCAGCCCGCAGAATCTTCCCACCGAGCCGCCGCGTCGCCGCCCCCCTCCCGGTATCCTGAAGCCTGTGCGATCCCTTACCCGCAGAGAACTTGTGGCCGGTCTGGCTTGCTCCGGTGTTGCTGTAGCCTCCGGCGCGGAACTCCTCGATCCATCTCCCGCATCAGGATCCCCCGCCGGCGCCGCAACCTTCATCGACATCCTGCGCGTTCCGGATTTCGTCACCGCATTCTGCGGCCTCGATCATCCCAGCCAGCTGACGCGCTCCGCAACGCAATGGACCTGCCCCGGCCTGGCAGTCACCACCGCTCCTCAGCAGGATCGCCTGCCGATTACAGTAACCGCGGCCACGGCCCGCCCCACACACATTCATCTGCGCTGGAGCGCCTCTGTCGAACCCGGGATCCTCGTCCTCAACGACGCGTGGGAACGCAGCTACGGCGATCTGCACTGGGAATCGCTGGTGCCCGAACGGGTCCTGCCCTGGTACTTCCTCACCGCCGGCCGCGATTCGCTGTACGGCTACGGCGTCCGGACCGGAAGCGCAGCGCTCTGCTTCTGGCAGATCGACCCCGATGGCGTCTCGCTTTGGCTGAACATCGGCAACGGTGGTTCCGGCGTTGAGTTGGGCGACAGAGAATTGCACGCCGCGACCATCGTCACCCGCCAGGGGCAGCCCGGCGAAAGTCCCCTCGATGCCGCGCGCTCCTTCTGCCGCAGCCTGTGCGATTCTCCCCGTCCCCAGGCAGTCATCTACGGTAGCAACGACTGGTATTACGCCTATGGCCAGAACACTGCCGCTCAGATCGTCAGAGATGCGGAGCTCGTTGCCTCCCTGGCTCCTGCGCGTGGGCCCCGGCCTTTTACCGTGATCGATGACGGCTGGAAAAACCAACAGGCCTACCCCGATATGGCGGCGCTGGCGGCCGCAATCCGCGACCGCGGCGTTCGCCCTGGCTTGTGGATTCGTCCGCTGCAGGCCGGCATCGGCACAGCCGCAGAATTGCTGCTGCCCGACGCGCGTTACGGCAACCGCACCAGCCGCAAAGCCGATCTCGCCTTCGATCCCACCGTTCCGGAAGCCCTGGAGCAGGTGCTCGCCAAAGTCACGCAGGCCACCGGCTGGGGCTACGAGCTCATCAAGCATGATTACTCCACGTTCGAGCTTCTCGGTCAGTGGGGTTCTGAAATGCACGCCCAGCCCACGCTGCCGGGCTGGAGCTTTCACGATCGCAGCCGGACCACAGCGGAAATCATCCGCGCCCTTTATAGCTCGATTCGGCAGGCCGCGGGGCAGCGCACCCTCCTGATCGGCTGCAATACCGTCGGCCACCTCGGGGCGGGCATCTTCGACGCGCAGCGAACCGGCGACGACGTGAGCGGGCAGATGTGGGAACGCACCCGCCGCATGGGCGTCAACACGCTGGCGTTCAGGCTGCCCCAGCATGGGGCCTTTTTTGCTGTCGATGCCGATTGCGTCCCCATCACCACCGCGACGCCGTGGTCCTGCAACCGTCAGTGGCTCGACCTGGTGGCCCGCAGCGGGACGGTGCTCATGGTCTCGCCCCAGCCCGCGGCCATGGGTCCGGACCAGCGCACCGCCGTGCGTGCAGCCTTCGCGATTGCCGCGAGCGGATCGGAGACCATTGCCTCCGGCTGGCAGAACAACACTACGCCGGACCGCTGGCAGTTCCGGCCCGCCGCGGAGAAGAATTACAACTGGTATCAGGACACCGGCGCGTGGCCGTTCGACATTTGACCGCAGGGATCCGTTTCTCATGGAGTCGGGATTCTTCTCATATCCCCGCGAGCATGCGGCGAGCCCTTCGCCGACGCGTCCTGTCGCCGGCTCTGAACCTGATACGGCTCTCGCATTGAATCCGTATGCGGCCGCAAACTCTCCGCATGGCGGCATTCCCGCCGTGCGAGGATCAGTCAGGGGAGAACGAAACGCGTATGCCGCACTTTAGCCGCCGCAGCTTCCTCGAGAGCCTCTGCTCGCTCGGTGCCCTGGAAGTCGCCCGTCTTGCTCCCACGGCGCGCGCCCTCGCCGGCGCTCCCCAGGACGCCTCAGGCTATGCACCGGCACGCATCGTCAACGAGTACAGCCATTTTCTTCCCGGCGAACGGGAGGCCCTGGCGAATCCCCCGTTGATCTCTGCCGTTCATCGCGATGCCGTGCTCCTTGCTGGCTCTGCCTCGGCTGCACCGCTGCCCATAGGCGCCTCTGTCGATGGCTGGACGCTGCTCGCTGTCGCCGATTTCAACGGCGCGGCCACCGCCGTCTTTGAAAAGCACGGGACCCATCGCGGAGCCATCGCCATGGTTACCGCCGAGCGTGGCGTGATCGCCCGCATTCCCAAAATCGTCGGACGCCTCTCCAGCATCCGGCCTCGTCCCGTTCGCGCTCCGGAAAATGTTCGCCTGCGCCGCACCGCCCGTTACATCCCCGGTCCCGACGTCTCCGGCAACTACATCCTGCACTCCGGCGAAGATCCCTGCTACGAAAACGTCGCTGCTCTCGGCGATGAATACATCGGCTGGACCTTTGCCGGAAACGAACAGGCCGGCCCGCTGCGCTCCGTCTTTCTCGATCCCGATGGCAGGAGCCGTCAATGGGTCGCCGGGGATGAGTCCGCGTGGGCGCCTGACATGGATGGCCAGGCCTTCGACCCCACCGCCATGCTCCCCGAAGGCAATCCGCAGATCTACGAGTATCTCCCCGGCTACAGCAAGCGCACTCTGCTCGGCGGGTATCTTCCCGTCGCCGACGTCGGTGTCTGGAATCCCCAATACCAGGCCGGTTATGAGTGCATCGTTCTCGTTACCCCCGGCGAAGACGGCCGGCTGATGGGCCGCGTTCGCTCGACCGGTCCCGGCTCCGACGACCCCCTCGCCGAAACCCGGCGCTACGTCAACTGTTCCCCGGGTGACTTCTACGCCGCCCTCGCCGGTATCTGGAACCACTGGCACGATCTCTATGAGAACGCCATGCCCGTCGAAATTCCCGACGAGTGGCTGCTCGACGCCGCTCGCGCCGGCATCACCCTTTCCCGGGCCAGTTATCGTGGACTTAGACCGACTTATCAGATCGGCGAAGGCGCCTATACCAAAATCCCGGAACGCAGTCACGCCCTTTTTCCTGTAGCCCACTATGAATTCGTATGGGCGCAGCAGCTGTGGAATCTGACTGCGGAGGTTGAGCCGTACTTCCAGTACTATCTCGACCATTACATCCTGCCCGACGGCAACTTCCTCTATAACACCCAGGATCAGGTGGAAGCGCCGCTCAACGCCGGCGTCTTTCTCGCTAACTCAGCCCGCGCTTATGACTACAGCGGCGACGCGGATGCCCTCGCCGTCCGATTGCCTACGCTGGAGCGCATGATCTCGTTCGTTCTCGCGCGCTATGAGTACAGCAAGCGGGCATTTCCCCCCGGCGATCCTCACTACGGCCTCATCTGGGGCTCGCCCGAGGCCGACCTCGGCGATCCGCACAACGATTTCCCGCAGTCCCACCCGTATTACTTCCAGAACGCAACCTGGACCTGGCGCGGCCTCGTCGAACACGCCCGCTGCCTCCAGCGCGCCGCTCGCGAGCACAACCGCCCTGAGTGGCAGGCTCTCGGCGATCGCTATCAGGCCCTCGCCGCGGAAATGCGCGGCCTCATCCAGCAGTCGCTGCAGACCACTCTCAGCCGCTGCTCGCCGCAGATGAAGCAGGCGGGCATTACTCCCTTCACTCCCGGCGATACGCACCACGACCCTCGCCAGCTGGAGAGCTACGAAAATCATCGCTTCATGATGGATTGGTTCACGGCCGACTGGGGCGACCCGCAGCTCGATCTCGGTCACCTTCACCACCGTGAGCTTGCCGGCATGCAGATCGTCGGGCTGCATACCGATGGCGCGGAGCAGCGCACATCCAATTTTATGGCGCACGGAACCCTCTCCGTCCGCATTCGCCAGCAGGATTACCGTCCGTTTCTC
The DNA here is from genome assembly GCA_035505395.1 of Acidobacteriaceae bacterium. Classification (GTDB taxonomy): domain Bacteria; phylum Acidobacteriota; class Terriglobia; order Terriglobales; family Acidobacteriaceae; genus Palsa-343. Next base: position 6,653 of record DATJQW010000112.1, on the reverse strand, counting down.
CTCACCCTCTACGCGCTCACCTGTTTCGCAGCCGACTCAGGCAGCCGCTACGCGCCCGAGGACGCGTGGATCCCCGGCGGCATGCCCGAGCAGGGCCATCGCTGGGGCTGGTCTGCCGTCGTCAACAGCGTTCTCCAGCCGGCCATGGGCCTGCGCTGGCTCCTCTGCTGCGAGGAGGGCAACCGCGACCTCTGCCATCTGCAGAAAGCCGCGCCAAAGCACTGGTTCGCCGCCGGCCAGCGCATTCGGGTCGGGCATTGCCCCACTCGTTTCGGCCGTCTCGGCTGGTCCACGCTGGCGCAGGGAGATCGATCCTGGCAGATCGAGATCGATTTCGAGCTGCCCTTCACCGGCGGCCTCGCCATTCACATTCATCCGCCCGATGGTCAGCCGCTGCGCCACTCCTCCGCCGGCCGCATCCACGGCGACGCCATCTATTTTGCGGCGGACGAACTCCGCTCCACCACCCATCTCGCCTTCCAGGTCACTTAGGCCGTATCGGCAGCACCACCCTAGAACTCGAAACGACCATAGAACTGCGCCAGCCGCGGGTTCGTCAGTTCGCTGGTGGCATTGCCAAACGTTGCCGGAGAGCCCAGGTCCGCCGATACGGAATGGGCATCGAATCGAACGCTGTTCGAGACGTTATACACCTCGAGCCCCAGTTTCAGCCGATAGCTTTCCATCAGCTGGAATGTCTTTCCCAGGCCGGCATCGTCCTCGAAAAATCCATCGCCCCGCATCGGATTGCGCGTGCCGGAGTAGCCCGGCAGAGTGAAGTCGAAGGCGTTCAGAGCCGCGGTGGGGTTCGAGAATCTCTGCTGAAGCTTGCCGTGCCCATGAGGAATAGGACCTGTCTGAGTTGCGAGTCCCTGGATATCGTAGTTAGTCGGGAAAAATGGCCCGTTGTTCACCTCGAAGGGGAGGCCGGTCGTCCATCGAACGATACCCGTAGTCTGCCATCCGCCGATCAGTTCATTGACTTTTCGGCTCACGCCGGAAAGGTACCTCGCTCCCTGTCCCACCGGCAAATCCCAGATGTAATTGGCGTTCAACTGGTGCCGAATATCCTGATCCGAATCTCCATACAGCTGGTTCGGGATCCAGGTATTGAATATTTGCGCATAGTTAATCGATCCTGATGTCCCCAGTCTCTCCGCCTGGGAGACGACATCGAGCGCTTTGGAGTAAGTGTAGTTGACATCCGTCTCCAGCCCCAGCCCGAGCCGCTGGCGATACACCGCCTGCAGCCCGTTGTAATTGGAGTAGCCGATAGACCTCCAGGCATAGAGCGCCGAAAATTGATTGTGGTAGAAGCGGTTCGACGGGTAGGCCCCGTTGGGGTTGATCCCCGCGCTCGTTGCCGCGTCCGGCATATCAAGCTGATACAGCGCGTTCGTCTCGTTGTAGAGATTCTCCGAATACAGTTCGTAGATGTTCTGCGTAGCCGTCAGCCCAGGCCCAAAGCCGATGTTCTGGCCGTCCAGAGCGCCGAAGAGTTGCTCCCAGTAGGCAATCGGCGCAACCGTGCTGACCGGAACTCCCTGCCCGCCGTTCTCCCGGGCCAGCAGCGACAACTGCCTGGCCGCCTGGAAATAAGTCGTCCCCGCAGCTGCCAGGTTAGTCGGCATGGCCACATCCTCCTGCTCCAGCAGACGATGCCCGATGTGTCCCACATAAGAGATCTCCAGCGTTGCGCCGTTCCGAATCTGCCGCGCAATCGACAGGTCCGTCAGATACGCATAGGGGGTCTTGAGCGCGGAGTCTTCTGACCAGTAAATGGCGCCGCTGGTCGGACCGTTCTCCACGGGAACGCCGGGAAATCCCACCGAGGGCGCCGGGGGAAGCAGGCTTTGCGGAATCGCACTGGGTGAAGTGAAGCGCGGAGAATCGGAGATGGTGAGCACGCCCGCGCTGGTCTGCAGCGATGTCGACAAACCGTAAGATCCTTCGGTGTCGAACTCATTGGTGATGCCCGCGCCAAAATGGTCGTAGACCATCGAGAACCCCGCCCGGATCACCGTCTGATTGTTTCCGACCAGCCTGCCCCACAGGCCGGACGAGGAAGGCAGCGAATAGGCGATGCCAAGACGCGGGGCCAGGTCGAGTTTGTCGGGCGTCCAGTAGTCCGGCTTGCCGTTGTAGCGGCCGTCCAGCGGGAACCCAAGTTCACCGGCGCCGCTGGCCGACTGCCCGGCGGCGGCCAGCGCCCCGCTCTGGTTCACCCAGCCGCTCAGCGAGAAGGCACCCGGCGCGCATGCCGTGCCCTGCACGACGCATACACCCACCTGGTTGCCCGATGTTTCAGCGGGCACCTGCAGATACGAATAGTGCAGCCCATAGGTGATGCTGAGCTGGCGTGTCGCCCTCCACGTGTCCTGTGCGTAGAACTCATATTCGTTCCAGCGATAATCTCGAGTAACTGGAGCGCCAGCCGGAAGATTCGTCCCCGTCTTGGTCGTGTTGTAAGTAATGTTTCCGAGGTTGACGATGCCGATCAGGCCCATGACGTTCGTGTTGTAGTCGCCAACATAACTGCTGGATACGACAGGATAGCCGTTCGCACCCGGGTCGAATCCTGCTGTCCCGTCGCCGGAGATGGTGCCTGGGTTCAGATACTGGAACGTCCCGCTCGCGTTGGCATAGGATAGCGCGTTGCTCGAGGACTTGTCGGATATAAAGCGAATGTTCGTTCCGAAAGCAAGATCGTGATTGCGCTTCGTCCAGGTCAGGTTGTCAGTCAGGTTGTACAGCGGAACGATGGTCGAGTTGGAAGCCGTCGTTGCCTGCAGCGGTGTTACTCCCTGCAGAGTTACATAGGGGCCGGAGAGCAGGCCGGAGTTGCTCAGTCCCTGCCGGGTGAGCCCGAATTCAACGTTATTGACGAGGTTATTGCTCGGAATCAGTGTGTAGCCCGCGGCAAACCCTTTGCTGTTGGTCAGCGAAACCGTGCTCGCTGGTTGGCCTGGGAACTGCGGCGCGCCCGGCTCCGAGTCGTTCTGAAGGTTGCCGCGCCAGAACAGAATGTTCCGGGTGTTCACATTCCAGTCGAGGCGGGCAATATAAGTGTTGTAGCTGCTATCCGAGTTGAAGGCGAAGCTATACCCTTCGGTGTTGAGCAGATCGCCTACTGTGGGGTTATTCGGCTGCGGATAAGTATTTAAGTAGGCTTCAGCGGCAGCACTGGGCCCAATGCCCAGCGGATCCATGTTCTTCAGATCGTTCGGCGTAAGCATGTACTCGCCCGCGGCATTCGCGCCGTTCCCGGTCCCCCCGGCAGGACACTGCGCGGAGGTGTTGCAGACGTATTCCAGATATCCGGCTCGATAGTGCGGCAGCGGCACGACATCGCTGTTCGAGACAAAGCCCTGCGTGTCGCGCCGGCCTTCATAATTCAGGAAGTAGAACGCCTTGTCGCGCACGATGGGGCCGCCGATGTCGGCGCCAAACACGTTGCGAATCAGTTTGAGCGGTGTGTTGGGCTGCGCCTCCGCGATCTCTGTCTGCTTATTGAAAAAGTCGTTGGCGTGAAGAAGATTGTTGCGGTTGTAGGCGTACAGCGCGCCGCGCACCGCGTTGGACCCGCTCTTGGTGACCAGGGCTACTTGGGCTCCGGAGGATCGTCCTTCGTCCGCGTTGGGATTTGTCGTGGTCACGCGGAAATCCGCGACCGAGTCCTGTGTAACCCGCAGAACGCTCGTGAAAGCATATCCGTTATTCACGTCGTTGACGTCAATTCCATCCAGCGTGATGTTGGACTGATCGGAGCGCCCGCCGTCCGTCGATCCGCTGCGCGAATCGGTTGGGGTGTTGCCGTTTGACTGGGTGCCGCTGTTCGCATCGGTTCGTCCCAGATAGGTGACCCCGGGCTGAAGACTCAGCAGGTCCGGAACGTTTCTCGCTTCAATGGGAAGTTCCTCCACCTGCTCGCTGTTAAACGCGTTGCCCAGCGTCGCGTCGGAAGTATTCAGAATCGCGGCGGAGGAAGCAACCACCGTGACGTTGGAAGTAACCGCCGATACCTGCATCTTCGCGTTGATGGTCGCCGGCTGGCTCACCAGCAGTTCGAACGGTGGCTGCTTCAGGGTCGCAAAGCCCTTCGCGCTGACCGTGAGCGTGTAGCGTCCCGATGGGATCTGAGAAAATTCATACTCCCCGGATCCATTGGACAAGGTGGAGCGCGTCGCCCCGGTGGAAAGAGAAGTGACGGTGACACTGGCGCCGGCGATCGCCGCGCCGCTGCTGTCTACAATCTGACCGCCCAGCTCGGTGGTCGCCTGAGACCACGCCGCGGGCGCTGCCAGCGCCAGCACGATTCCGAGGAACATGACCACCACGCGACTTCCGCGCATGCCACCCTCCCTTTCCCAAATCCTTTGTGATCGGGCAGACCAAATAGGCGTGCCGCAAAGACAGAGCACTGCATTGCGGCCGGCTGCGTTCAGTTTTCGCTTGTGAAGCCCATCCGTTCAGCGAATGGCCCTGGGGTTCCCAACTTTCAGTGACGCGACTGTAACATCTGTCGACCGTATTGCCTATTGACAAATGCAGAACACATCATGACTGATTTGCATAACCCCGAATGCATCCGCAGCCTCTCGACGAGACCTCTTCAGCGAGGGCCGGGATCGCTATGCGGACGCATAACTCTCTCTCGCTTCGCTCACGATCCACTGCGTAAACGCCGTGATCAGCCCGGAGGACGCCCTGGAGTCAGGCACGACAAGGTAATACGAGTTATTGCTGCGCATCGGCCGATTGAAGAGTTCCACCATCTTCCCGCCCGACAACTCCTCGTGAATCAGAATTCGCGGAAGCAGGGCGACCCCCAGATCGCAGACCACCGCCTGAGCGATCATATTGAACTGCTCGAACCGCGGCCCCCGCAGGGGATGGCCGTTCCTGATGCCCGCGTCGCCGAACCACTTCATCCATGCGTCCGTCCTCGTGGTCTGATGCAGCAGCGTGACCCGGGACAGATCGTCGATCTTTCTCAGCCGATGCGTGCTCCTGAACCGGGGGCTGCACACCGGAACGGTTTCCTCGTCCAGCAGATGATGGCATACAGCTCCCGGCCACGAAGGCAATCCGTAATGGATGCCCGCGTCGAACGGCTCCTGGTGGAAGTCGAAGGGAGCGAGCCGGGTGGCGAAATTCACAATCACCCCCGGCCGGTTCTGCAGGAACCGATGCAGCCGCGGCATCAGCCAGCGCGTGGCGAAGGTCGGCAGCACCGCCAGATTCAGATAGCTGCTGTCTCCGCCGCAGGCCATGATCCGGCTGGTTGCCTCCTGCAGCCGGTCCAGCACCGACCTTACGTCGTTCAGATACAGCCGGCCCGCATCCGTGATCACCAGCCGCTGGCGGACCCGCTCGAAAAGCGAGATGTCGAGCAGCGATTCCAGCTGGCTGATCTGCCGGCTCACCGCGCTCTGCGTAAGATTCAGATCCTGGGCGGCAAGAGTCACGCTCCCGTGTCTCGCGACGCTCTCAAACGCCTGCAGCCCCGCAATGGATGGAGTGCGGACTGACCGGGATGCAGCCGTCAGTTGTTGCCTGGAGATCATGAGGCCACGACATAATATCATCTGGCCTCTGCAACGCTATACCCGTTTCTCAGTCCTTGTCCGGCCGCACCCGGTTCTTCCAGTGTGTCCACAGGAACCACACCACCCCCGCCAGCAGGAGTAACTCCACGCCCAGATGGAAGCGGTGGAACGCCTGCTCGAATCGCGGATCGGTGTGCCACTTCTGGCCCAGCTTCAACCCCGCCCACGCCAGGCAGGAATACCAGATCAACGCACCCACAGTGGTGTAGATGTGGAAACGCAGCCGCGGCATCCGCGCGATCCCCGCCGGAAAAGCCACAAAAGTCTGCACCACCGGCAACATCCGCCCCGCCAGGATCGCGATCGATCCGTACTTTCCGAAGAACCAGCTCATCCGGTCCAGGTCGTGCCGGCTCATCAGCACCCAGTTGCCATACCGCTCCACCAGCGGCCGCCCGCCCCGCGCGCCGATCCAGTACGCAATTGCCGACCCGATATTGCAGCCCACCGCTCCCGCCACGGCCACCAGCAACAAGTTGAAGCGCCCCAGATAAACCAGATAGCCGGAAAACGGCAGGATCACTTCCGACGGAATCGGAATGCCGGAGGAGTTCAGCGTGATGAGCAAGACGATCCCCGCGTAACCGCCGGCACTGATGATCTGAGTAACAAATTGAAAGACAAGGACGACGATCTTCTCGCTCATGCGAATCCTAGTGTAGCTTGACGCCGCAGCCGCCCTCCCTTACGCTTTCCCTATGGCTGCCCGCAACAGCACCTGGAACGCGACCCCCTGTTGGTCCGCGCCCTGTTGCGTCCTCATCTTCGGCTAGCGCCTCCGGCCAGTTCGCGTCGTCCTCCGCCGGTTTCTCCCTCCCAAAAATAAGGTCAGGAGCTTATGAGACAGAGTCCCCCTTTCTCCCGTTCCCATCGCCTCCTCGCAGGCTGTTGTTGTTGCTGCTGACTCGCTGACGACTCGGCGCGCCCTCGCGCTGCCTTCGCCAACGCTCCCGCCTCGCCTCTGCGGGACCCAGCAGATTTGGGTGTCCTCTCACCAGCGTTTCTTTGGCTTGTGTCAGGAACACCTTCAGGAGAACGACGTGA
>DATJQW010000111.1:0-7395 GCA_035505395.1 Acidobacteriaceae bacterium | reverse complement strand
ACGTAGATGACGGGGTTGCCGATGCCGCTTGCCTTGGCGTAGAAGATCTCGTCGCGGCGAACGAGGCCGAGAGCGAAAGCGTTGACGAGGGGATTGCCGGAGTAGCAGGGCTCGAATTTGGTTTCGCCGCCGAGGTTGGGGACGCCGAAGCAGTTGCCGTAGCCGGCGATGCCGTGGACGACGCCTTCGACAATGGAGTGATTTTTGCGGACGAGATCGGCGGAGGCTTCGGGGCCGGCGGTGAGGGGACCGAAGCGGAGCGAATCCATGACGGCGAGTGGGCGCGCGCCCATGGTGAAGATGTCGCGCAGGATGCCGCCGACGCCGGTGGCCGCTCCCTGATAGGGCTCGATGTAGCTGGGGTGGTTGTGGGACTCGATTTTGAAAGCGCAGGCCCAGCCGTCGCCGACGTCAATGATGCCGGCGTTCTCGCCGGGGCCCTGGACGACCAGCTTGCTGCGCGTGGGCAGGCGGCGGAGATGGACTTTGGAGGACTTGTAGGAGCAGTGCTCGCTCCACATAACGGAGTAAATGCCCAGCTCGGTGATGGAGGGGGTGCGGCCGAGGGCGGTTTCGATGCGGCGATACTCATCCGGCGTGAGGCCGTGCTGAGCCAGGAGCTCAGGGGAGATGGTGGCCGGCGTGGGCGCGGCGGCGGCTGGAGAATTCATGGCCTCGTTACAGACATTGTCGCATGGCCACTGGCCGGGCCTGGCCGTCCAGGCAGAGGCCGCTTGCGTGCGACTTGCCGTCGAGGCAGACGCCGCTTACGCGACAGAAGGTCAACGCCGCTGCACGGGCACGGAACGGGACTGGCCGTCCAGGATTTTGTGTGAACCCCACATCTGGCAAAACAAGCCAGATGTGGCGCCCCGGGGCCATTGAGTGCCGTGCTCTCCCATGTCTGCCAAAACCGGGCAGATATGGGGCATCCAGTGAACGCCGGTCGCTCAGGGCGGAAAATCGTACGCAAGGTGCTATCGTTTGATGCCCTGTGGTGCTCTGCAGGATTCGTTGTGCTGAGTAGAGCGATGATTTACTCCCTGGTCCGGGGGAGGTTCGGAACATGGGCAATTCCTCTGGTGCGTTTGTATGGTCTGCTTTTCTGGAGCATCTATCGCACGATCACACGGCGTGGCGACAGTCTCCGCAACCGACGTCAGCCCGTAGATTCACGCTGAGTCTTTTTGCCTGCCCGGCCGATTGCTTCCGCATCGCCGGTTGGCGAGCGTGAGTCGACTCAGAGAGTGATGGACTTCCTGCCTTCCTGTTCGATCTCATGAAGGATTGCGTTGTATTCATCGCCGCAGAATCCATACCGAACACAGAGCCACTCCGGCAACGCAGCCCTCGGTGCATTGCTACGGTAAATCTCGTGATTCACAAGCAGGTCAAACGCATCGTCGCCTGCCTTGATGACTTCGATCACAGTCCCCTGATGTCCCCTTGCATCCTTTCGAGTGCGGCTCACAGTTCGGGTGCCTCCCGGGTTTTCATCATAGTGTCTGTGTGGTCCTGCCGGGCGTCTTTGTGCGGCGGCACGCGGCCTCGGCGGTGCTGCGCGTACGGCGGGATACGCCTTCGGCATTCAGCGGCTAAAGCCCCTTCCTTTTGGGGCGCGGTATCGGCACCCGTTCGACTCCCCCTCGCCGAAGTTCGGAGCCGCTCAGGGCAGGCTCTGAAGTCGTGCCCTGATACAAACCGGAGCTATGCGTGCGCTGGGACTGCTTGTGGTTCACCGTCGAGGAGCTGCCGTGATCTCACATCTGGCAAAGGAAGCCAGATGTGGGGCACCCGGCTTGCCTTATTCATTCTGCGCTGCAAGCCCATATCGTATTGCCGCTTCAAGCGTCTCGACGTTGATATCCTTCAGGGCTTTAAACCGAATGCAATATCCGGTCACGCTGGCGTTGCCTAGTTCTTTTCCATAGGTTTTGGCTAAGTAATTCTTATCTTTGAGACCAAGAATGTAGACGGAGATTCCGGTCTTGTTTCCGCTCACACCAATTTGAAAAGACTCTCTGCTTTTTCCATTGGCATATTTTATCGAGTGAAATCCGTATCCGATCGTAGGGTTGGAAACAGGATGATCTGCGCTGTCCTTGCCGTCGAAGAACCATAATTTGCATTCTGGTGACACTTGAAGTGTGAGCCGATGCAGCTCTCGCATGTCACTGCGTTTTGGCTCAGGCTGGCCGGCAATGTACTTCCTGATTTGTTCCTTTACGTTCATGGGTTCTGCTCCCCGGCTGCGCGCATGAGATTATACGGCGGTTGATCGTTTTGAACCGCTGCCATCCCCCTGCCATACCGGATACGAGAACTGGTCTCATTAACAGGTTCGCGACCGCGAGGGCGCCCGCATGTGGCGAAGGGAGCCAGATGTGGGCACTCGGGGCTATTGGGCACCTTGCTTTCCCACGTTTGCCAAAACCGGGCAGACATGGGGCACCCAGGTTTTATGCCGGCGTGGGAACTCCTGCCGCGGAGTGGATGGCGAGGAGGGTTTCGAGGAGCGACTTCAGGTTTTTGAGGTCGAGCGCGTTGGCGCCGTCGGATTTGGCCTGGGCGGGGTTGTCGTGGACTTCGAGGAAGATGCCGTCGACTCCGGCAGCGACGGCGGCGCGGGCGAGCAGAGGGATGAATTCGGGCTGGCCTCCTGAGACGCCGGCGGATCCCGACGGAATCTGGACGGAGTGGGTACCGTCGAAGACGACGGGAGCGAAGGCGCGCATCACCGCGAGCGAGCGCATATCGACGACGAGGTTGTTGTAGCCGAAGCTGGCGCCGCGCTCGGTGAGGAAGACGCGGGTGTTGCCGGTGGAGGCGATCTTCTCGACGGCGTAACGCATGTCCCAGGGGGCAACGAACTGACCTTTTTTGACGTTGATGGCGCGGCCGGTGCGGCCGGCGGCGACGAGCAGGTCGGTCTGGCGGCAGAGGAATGCGGGAATCTGCAGGACGTCGGCGCCCTCGGCGGCGATTTCGCAGTGGGCGGGCTCGTGGACGTCGGTGAGGACGGGCAGCCCGGTGGATTCGGCGAGTCGGCGCAGGATGGCGGTGCCTTCGACGAGGCCGGGGCCGCGGAAGCTGGAGACGGAAGTGCGGTTGGCCTTATCGAAAGAGGCCTTGAAGATGTACGGGACCTTCAGGTCCGAGGCGATGCGCTGGATGGCGTCGGCCATGGTGCGGACGTGCGCCTCGCTCTCGATGACGCAGGGTCCGGCGATGAGGCAGAGTCGGCCGTTGCCGATGCGGACGGGGCCGATTTCGAATTCGGAGGTCACAGCAATAGCGTATAGCGGCTGGCGAGCAGCGTATAGCGGATAGAGTGCGGGGATTCAGTCGCAGGTGACCGGGTCGAAATTCAACCCCTGGAGAAGCTTCGTTACTGTGCTGCAGGCGTTCTGATGGGCGGTATTCAGGATGCCGGCAGCGAGCGCGGACTGGCGAAGGTTCTCGACCGCCTGTTCGCGGACCTCGCCCTCGAGGCTGGGATCGACGGGAACGAGCAGGCCGGTCTGGCGCTGGTATACGTGGGTCTTTGCGTCGTCGAGGGCCGCGGTGAAGATCTGGGCGGGCGGCAGGTGGATGTGGATGGAGCGGCCGGAGAGCTGGACATCGGCCGGGGTGAGCTGACTGAAGTCGACGCCGGCGACGGCCTCGCCGTGGACTTCGAGGAGAATGCGGTCGCCGGTGAGAAATGTGGGCAGGATGCGGCCTTCGCGGTCGCCGGAGACCATCTTCTCCATAGTGTAAGAAACGGTTTCGAGGCGGGCGAGGCGGCGGATCTGCATCACGACGGTGGGCTGCGAAGTGTCGATGCGAGTGGTGCGGGCGGAAACGAGGGAGGCGAGGCGATCCCAGACCCCGGTTTTGGCAGCGCGCAGGAAGACGGTGAGGGCGGCGGCTCCGCCGAGAACGCCGAGCAGGAGAGCGAGCGCGATAGCGGGGAGAACCCTTGAGCGGCGGACGAGCTCCGCAGTGACGGCCATGCTGGTTGGATGTTGGCGGCGCGGTTCCCGTTTATGCGGCCTGGAGTCGGTAGCCGTCGGGATCTTTGCCGCGCATGCGGCGCCACCAGACCTGGAAGCCGGGCACGTTGACGGTGACGATGAAGAGCTTGCGCAGCTTGCCCTCGGGGCACTGGAGCGGGCGAACGCCATGCCAGGAGTGCGGGGTGCGCTGGAAAAAGAGGCTGCCGTTGCCGCGGGGCTGGAGCGCGGCGGCGATCTTCAGGTCGTCGAAGCGGGGCGCGGAGTGGGCGGCGAAGCGGCGCTCGCTGTCGAGGATGAGGATCTGGCCGCCCCAGCTGGGCTGCCAGTCCTGGTCGGTATTGAAGTAGAAGATGTGGGTGGCCAGCTTGCGCAGGGCGTCGCAGTGCGGGGAGACGGCGCAGCCCTGCCAGGCGTAGTACCACTCGAAGGTGGGGATGAAGTGGTGCGGCCCGAGGACGCGGTGCAGAAAGCTCTGGTAGACGGGGCTCTGGAGCTCGGCGAGGAATTCGCGCCACGGCAGGGCGAGGTCGAGGCCGGGGCGGTAATGCAGCAGGAAACGATCGTGCGGAGCCTGGCCGTAGCCGCGCTTTTTGCCGACCTGGCGCTCGAAACCGCCGACGTCGGGGAGGGTCATGCGCAGGAGCTCGTATCCCTCAGGGGTAAGCGAGCGCTCGAGGCTGGTCCAGGGAAACGGCTGGCGGTTGTGGAAGGCTGGTGCGGAGACGGCGTCGAGGCAGGCGCGATTCAGGTAGTCCATGGTCACCCCGCGGGAGGACGTACTCCTGATAGTCCAGGGGGAGGGTGAGCGTCAGTGACGGGAGTCACAGAGTGGTACGGGCTGCGCGAAGGAGGATGGATTGCGGAGAGAAGGCCATGGAAGTCACGGTGCAACATCTGGGCGCGGTGCAGTTTGAGATCAGGGCGAGGCAGCAGGTGGTGGTGGCAGATCAGCCGCCGGAAAACGGAGGCTTCGACGAAGGGATGACGCCGCCGGAGTTGTTTCTGGCGGCGCTGGGCTCGTGCGCGGGCTATTACGCGGCGGAGTACCTGCGGCAGAAGGGGCTGGCGACGGAAGGGACGCGGGTGAAGGTGGTCGCGGAAAAGGTGCCGAACCCGGCGCGGATCGACAACATCCGGATCGAAGTGGAACTGCCGATGGCGTGCGAGGAGCGGGACCGCGCGGGAGTGGATCGCGCGGTGCATCGGTGTTTGATCCACAACACGCTGATGCAGCCGCCGAAGGTGGAGATTGCGGTGGAGGCGGGGGTTGGGGTTGGGGAAACAGCGATCGGATCCCGGGCCTGAAGGCCCTGAGTTTCTCCCCTGTCCCGCTTGCGGGGGATCATTCTGATCGATTCACGCGCAGTCCCGAGCGATGTTTTCGCTTGCCATGGTTGTTCGCCAAAATGAGAAACGCAGGTCCTTCGACTCGCAGCTGAATCTCATGTTGCGCCCACCTGCGGGCGCAACAAATTTGGAAGGCTTGCTCAGGATGACGGATTTTTGGTGAGAGCAGACTTCTGTTCAGGCCAGCGCATGTCCAAAAAGCATGGTTGACTCATCCCTGGGTGACTGCGACCTTTACGGATTCCAAAGCAGGGGCGGACTTCGACTTCACGCGGTTTTCGTAGCTGGCGCGGATAAACGCGGCGAAGATCGGGTGGGGCTCCAGCGGCTTGGATTTGAACTCGGGATGGAACTGGCAGCCGAGGAAGAAGGGATGGCCGGGGATCTCGACGATCTCGACGTAGGTGCCGTCGGGGGTGGTGCCGGTGATCTGGAGACCGGCGCCGGTGAGCAGGGCCTCGTATTCGCGATTGAATTCGTAACGGTGACGGTGACGTTCTGAGATCTCGGTGCGGCCGTAGGCCTGGGCGGCAAGCGAGCCGGGCTGGAGCAGGCAGGTCCACGCGCCGAGGCGCATGGTGCCGCCCATCTCTTCGACGCCGGTGAGCTCACGCAGCTTGTAGATGACGCGGTGGGGCGTGGCCGGATCGAATTCGCTGGAGTTGGCGCCCTGGAGCGCGCAGACGTTGCGCGCGTACTCGATGCAGGCGGTCTGCATGCCGAGGCAGATGCCGAAATAGGGCACACCGCGCTCGCGCGCGTAGCGAATGGCGTTGAGCATGCCCTCGATGCCGCGCTTGCCGAAGCCGCCGGGGACGAGGATGCCGTCGTAGCCGCGGAGCTGGGCTTCGTAACTGGGGTCTTCAAGGCCTTCGGCCTCGATCCAGGTGACGCTGAGCTTCAGGTTCATGGCCAGCGCGCCGTGGACGAGGGCTTCCTTGAGGGACTTGTAGCTGTCCTCGTACTCGACATACTTGCCGACGATGGCGATGGAGACCTCGTCGCGCGGGTTATAGCAGCGGTGGACGAGCTCGGACCATTTGGCGAGATCGGGCTCGCGCGTTTCCATGTGGAGGTACTTCAGGGCGAGGCTGTCGACTCCTTCCTGAGCGAACGTGAGCGGGACCTCGTAGACGGATTCGACATCCTTCGCGGTAATAACGGCGCGATCCTCGAGATTGCAGAAGAGGGCGATCTTGCTTTTGACCTCGCGGGAAAGATGGCGGTCGGTGCGGCAGAGAAGGATGTCGGGCTGGATGCCGATGGAGAGCAGCTCCTTGACGGAGTGCTGGGTGGGCTTGGTCTTCAGCTCCTGGGCGGCGCCGATCCAGGGAACGAGGGTGACGTGGACGAAGACTGTGCTTTCGCGGCCCAGCTCCTGGCGCATCTGGCGGATGGCTTCGAGAAAGGGGAGGGATTCGATGTCGCCGACGGTGCCGCCGATTTCGACGATGGTGACGTCGCCCTCAGCGGCGACTTTGCGCATGGCGTTTTTGATTTCGTTGGTGACGTGGGGGATGACCTGGACGGTCTTGCCGAGGTAGTCGCCGCGGCGTTCCTTGGTAATGATCTGCTCGTAAATGCGGCCGGTGGTGAGGTTGTTGTCGCGGGTGAGCCGGGCGTGGGTGAAGCGCTCGTAGTGGCCGAGGTCGAGGTCGGTTTCGGCGCCGTCGTCGGTGACGAAGACCTCGCCGTGCTGAAACGGCGACATGGTGCCTGGGTCGACGTTCAGGTACGGATCGAACTTCATCAGGTTGACTTTGAGGCCGCGACTTTCGAGAAGACAGCCAATGGAGGCGGCAGCGAGGCCTTTGCCAAGGCTGGACACAACTCCGCCGGTCACAAAAATGTACTTCGCGGACATTTCTGCGTCACCTTATTGGGATGTGTGTGCTGGACGAACCAGGCGGGCACGATCAAGTATCGCAGGAAGCGGGCGGGAAGGAAAGAGAAAAGCTGGTGACGGGGCTGGGATGGAGCAATTGGGCGGGGTTTCGAGGGGAAGGCTGAACCTGAAGGACGAAAAACGGCCGCGTTATGAACGAATCCT
>DATJQW010000110.1:0-20191 GCA_035505395.1 Acidobacteriaceae bacterium | reverse complement strand
GCAGGAGGTGATCGACGGCAAGCGTGACGGCGATTTCGTCGTGGATGTGTTTCAGGCGGGAGCGGGCGTGAGCTTCCACATGAACGCCAACGAGGTCATCGCCAACCGCGCCAACCAGATCCTGGGCCGGCCGCTGGGCGAATACTCCGAGGTGCATCCCAACGACCACGTGAACTATGGGCAGTCGACGAACGATGTCTTCCCTACCGCGATGCGGCTGGCCACGCTGCTGGCGCTGGAAACGCTGCTTCCGGAGCTGGATGCGCTGGCTGCAGCCTTTGCCCGCAAGGGCGCGGAGTTCGACCGCGTGGTAAAGTCCGGGCGCACCCACATGCAGGACGCCGTGCCCATCCGTCTGGGACAGGAGTTTGCCGCGTACGGCGTGGCGATGCGCAGGAGTGCCGAGGCTCTGCGCCAGGCGGCCGACGGCCTGCGCGAGCTGGGACTGGGCGGGACTGCCGTCGGCACCGGGCTGAATACGCATCCGCAGTACAGGCGGAAAGCGATCGAGAACCTCGCGCGAATTTCAGGGCAGCGGCTCTTCCCCGCCGAGGACCTGTGCTGGGCGATGCAGTCGCAGGCGTGCATGGGGCTGGTGAGCGGGGCGCTGAGGAGCGTGGCCCTCGAGGTGATTCGAATCACGAACGATCTGCGTCTCCTCTCGAGCGGGCCGAACACCGGGCTCAACGAGATTGACCTGCCCAGCCTGCAGCCGGGATCGTCGATCATGCCGGGGAAGGTAAATCCGGTGATGGCGGAGCTGGCGGCGATGGTGAGCTTCCAGGTGGTCGGCAATGATACGGCGGTGGCCCTGGCGGTGCAGGCCGGCCAGCTGGAGCTGAACGTGATGATGCCGGCGATGGCGTACAACGTGCTCCAGAGCATCACCATCCTGGCGAATACGCTGCGGGTGCTGCGCGAGCGGTGCGTGGAGGGAATCGCCGCGAACGAAGACAAGTGCCGTAAGTACGCTGAGAGCACGATTGCGCTGGCGACGGCGCTGAATCCGGCCATCGGCTACGCGAAGGCGGCGGAGCTGGTGAAGGAGTCGGTGGCGACGGGCGAGTCCATTGTGGAGCTGGCGCGGAAGAAGAAGCTGCTGAGTGAGGAACAGATCACGGAGATTCTGGATCCGGAGAGGATGACGGAACCGCGGCTGCCGAAAAAATGAGCGGAGAGGGCGAACCAGGACACGGTCCGCAGTTATGCGGCCCTGCGAGCCTTCTTCACCAGCTTCAGGGCCGTGCCGGCTCCATGGCACCCCAGCAGCCGATATTCCTTGCCCTCCAGGCCGTGATAGTTGACGAAGAACCTCTCCAGCTCTTTGATCCAGTGGGATGGGAGGTCTTTCAGCTTCCGAATTCCGGCATAGATGTGATTGGCTTCAGCGACCGCGACCAGGCGGTCGTTTCGGATTTTCTTTCCGCCATCGATCTGCTCGCCCTCGATCACTCCGATGAGCCGAGCGCGAACCGCGCAGCCAGGGAAGGCCGGTTCGTCCATCAGCAGAAGAACGTCGATGGGGTCGCCGTCGCCGGCACGTGTCCGCGGGACGAAGCCGAAGTCGTAAGGAAAGGTCATGCCCGCCGGAAGAACTTTTTTCAGGCAGAAGATGCCCTGAGCAGGATCGAAGGCGAATTTGTTGCGGCTTCCGGCAGGAGTTTCGACGATGACCTGGAGGAGACCGTCTTTTTTGTCGATGGGCTTGAGCTGGGTAGGGTCGGCGAGAGCTTTCATGGGCATCATTCGCGGGCAGCGCGGCCCGAACCACCTGAGTAGGAGGCGCCATCGAGGCGAATTGTTGTCCGCATGCGCCGGCCGGGAGCGGCTGACAACGAAAGCCGGGAACTTCCCTGGTCGCGGCGGCGTAGCAGAAGGCATGAAAACCCTCTATGCCGTCGCAGGCGCGCTCTTGCTGGCCTGCAGCCTGGCTGCATCCGCGGAGGTGCAGTCCTCATGCGTCGGGACGCTCGATGCTCCGCTGCTGCCACGCGCAGACCTGACGATCCACGCGCGGCCGGCGGGACTGGAGATTGTGGGGACGGACAAGGAAGTGCTGCACGTGACCTGCAAGACCGATGACCCGGAGCGCGCCCAGCAGGTGCATCTGGAGTTTTCCGGAGGTTCCGGGAGCGGGACGCTGAGGATTGAAGGGCCGCCAACGCACCACGGCGATCTCCAGATTCGCGTGGAAGTACCGCGCCGGACGAACCTGCGCGTGGACATGGGCGCGGGCGAAGTCAAAGTGGAAGATGTGGCCGGCGACAAGGAGATCTCGCTGTACGCGGGCCAAATCACGATCTCGTCGGCGCATGACTGGGACTATCAGCGCGTGGATGCCTCGGTGGATATTGGCGAAGTGAACGCCGCGGCGTATCACGTGGACAAAGGCGGCTTCTTTCGGAGCTTCACGCGGAAGACAGATCAGGGGGAGTATCGGCTGTACGCGCACGTGATGACGGGGCAGATCGATCTGGTGGGAAAAGCCGAGCCGGCCGAGTAACCCGCGGCGCGGCCGCTAGTTCAGAAACATCGTGCGGTAGAGCGTGTCGCGCTGGCGGGGCTGGAAGCCGGCATCGCGGATAACCCGGCGGAGCTCCTCTTCCGTGGTGCAGTTCGAAGTGCCTGCGGCCTTCACGACATTTTCCTCGAGCATGACGGATCCAACGTCGTTGCCGCCGAAGCGCAGGCCCATCTGCAGCACTTTCAATCCCTGCGTTACCCAGCTGGACTGCACGTTTTCGATGTTGTCGAGGTAAAGCCGCGAGATCGCGAGCACTTTCAGGTACTCGACGGCGGTAGCCTCGTCCCAACCGCGCCCGCCCAGAGCGGTATGCTTCGGCTGAAAACTCCAGGGAATGAACGCGGTGAAGCCCCCGGTCTCTTCCTGCAACTGGCGGATCACCGCAAAGTGATTCACCCGCTGCTCCAGCGTCTCGCCGACGCCGAACATCATGGTTGCCGTGGTGCGCATGCCCAGTTGATGCGCCGTCCTGTGCACCAGCACCCAGTCTTCCGTACGGCACTTAAGCCGCGCAATACGGTGGCGCACTTCGTCGTCGAGGATTTCCGCGCCGCCGCCGGGAATCGAGTTCAACCCCGCGTCGCGCAGGCGCTCGATTGTCTGCCGCACGGTCAGGTTGCTGTACTCGGCAATCGCCAGAATCTCCGAGGCCGAGAAGCAATGCAGCCAGATCTGTGGAAAGCGCGATTTGATGCCACGCAGCAGCCGCTCGAACCAGTCGATTTTCAAGTCCGGATGCAGACCGCCCTGCATCAGCACGCCGGTTCCGCCCATTTCGAGCGTCTCGGCGATCTTGGCGTAGATCGTCTCGAAGTCGAGGATGTATCCTTCGCTGGCCTGCTTGCCCTTGAGCGGCCGATAGAAGGCGCAAAACGTGCAGTACTCGGTGCAGAAATTCGTGTAGTTGATGTTGCGGTCGATGATGTACGTGACCACCCCCTCGGGGTGCAGGCGCCGGCGTACGGCGTCGGCTTCCATGCCAAGGCCAATCAGATCATCGGAGCCAAAATAGTCGAGAGCCTGCTCGCGGGTCAGCGCCATACCTTTATTTTCGGGAAAAACCGGCACCGCGTCCAGCGAGTTATCCTGCTGAAGGCGGTTTCTCCATTTCGGCGGCTGTGGGCGGTGTTGCAACACCAGCCCGCGCCGGTTGCATCGCATCCCGATAACAACAAACAAATACCTGACCGCCAGGTTTGCTGCCGAACAAATTCCGGGAAAAGGATGGACTGCCCATGACTCTGCTCTCGACATATTTTCGCCGTCTGCTCAGCCTGCTGCCGATCCTGCTAATTGCGCTGCTGAGCGTGCCCTGCTTTGCGGCCGACAAGAAGGCCCCGGACGTGCTGGTGCTGAGCGATGGAGACGTTCTGCACGGGACGTTTGTGAATGAGATCGGCGGAACGGTCACCTTTCACACGGACTCTCTCGGAGATGTGAAGATACCGTGGGCGAAGATTAAGGAATTGCACACCGCCGGAGACTTCGCCGTGCTGAGCAGCCAGGAGAAGAAGCACGGCCGGAGGGCCGTGGCGCATCTGCCTGAGGGGCCTGTGGATGTAACCGACGGCGCGGTGACTGTGCGTTCCGCCAATCAGCAGCCGGCTCCGCCCGTCCCGGTCAAGGACGCGCAATACATCGTGGATCACGCTACCCTGGACAAGCAGCTCTACCACGAGCCCAGCTTCTTCGCGGGATGGAATGGTTCCGCAACAGCGGGCGCTACGCTGGTGACCGCGACCCAGAACCAGTACACCGTTTCGGGGAGCCTGGGCCTGGTGCGCGTGGTGCCGACGGTGAGCTGGCTTGATACGCGTAATCGCACTTCGACGGACTTCAGCGGATCCTTCGGAAAGATCACGCAGCCGGGCTATACAAGCCCGACAGGCCCGGTGGCCGCAACCGTAACCAAGACGGCCATCACGCATTTCGACGCCGAACGGGACGAGTACTTCTCCCCGCGGATGTTCGCCCTGGGGCAGACAGCTTTCGACCACAACTTCAGCCAGGATCTGAGCCTGCAGCAAATCTATGGCGGCGGTATCGGCTGGACAGTGCTCAAGAAGCCGAATGAGGAAGCTGATCTGAAGGGGACGATGCAGTACGAGAAGCAGGCCTTCATCGCCGGATCGGGAAGTACGAACCAGAACCTGATCGGGACGACGATTGCCGCCACATACGCAATGAAGACCAAACTCGTGACGTGGACCCAGGCGCTGGCGTACATTCCGGCATGGAATCAGCCGCATGATTACTCGGCGACCGAAACCGATACCTTTGCTTTCCCTGCCTACAAGAACTTCAGCTTCTCCGTGGGAACGCTGGACAGCTACCTGAACGATTCACCCTCGACGCTTCCGCCGACCAAGCACAACTCGTTCCAGTTCACGATGGGACTGACTTACGCTCTCAAGTCAAAATACTGAGGTGGTCGCGCGGTCTGCGGCAGGTTCATCAGGAGCAGCGGGACCGATCGCGCTCTCGATCCGGCGTAACTGCGCCAGATGATGGCGGCAGTGGATCACGTGGAACCTGCGCCATTCCTCGGCACTGAGCGGCCCGAGCAGAAAATGCGAGGCGGCACGGGAGTTCCCGAAGCTCTCCGCGAAGACCGTGAGGACTCTGGCTGTCGACTCCACTTCGCTGTAGAACCGGCTGACCAGCGCTGAGCCATCCATCGGCGGCCAGTCGAGCTGCCCTGGCCGAACAAATAGCGGCGCAGGTATGCCACGCGGCAGCCTTCGAAAGGTAAGAACGGCCGTGCGGCGCAGGCCTTGAATCAGCGTCGCGTTTGCGCGCGATGGACGGCCCTTCTCGATGCGCGCCTCCAGCACCTGCGCCGAGCTGCGCATCGCGAGCACCAGATGCTCGACCAGCTGCTGAGGACTCCACGCATGATCGTCCCCGCGCGGATGCAGCCGGCACCACTCGACCGGTCGGCCGGCCAGTCTGGCACGATACCCATCGCAAACGGCCTGGAGCTCGGGATTCATTCGCCGTGGCGGGATGGCCGCCGTGCGGCTACTATAGCACCGGCGATTGCGTCTGGAATCAGAGTCGGGCCACCTCAGCCTGAGTGATCACGGCTTCGATTCGGCGCCCAACTCTTTCAGGGACTTGCGAGCATCTTTTGCGCGGGGTCCATCGGGCAGAGCCGCCAGATAGAGCTGATAGTACTGGATCGCCATCTCGCGTTTGTTCAGGTGCCGTGCCGCCTCCGCCAGACCATACACGGCATCCGCGCTGCCGGGATTGACCTGGGTGGCCTCGAGGAACCGATCGTAGGCGCCCTTAAAGTCGCCGGTCTGGAGATAGAAATTCCCGACCTTGACATCTTTGCGCGCCAGGTCCGGACTGAATCCGGAGTTGCCGGGTGCGCCTGCGGCCAGGGGCTTCGCCTCGGCCGGCAAATTCAGGCCCTTCACGCCTGAACTGCTGGAACTGTAGTCCTGATCGCCCTTTTGTTGGTCCTGCTGAGCTTTTTCAGCAGCCTTCTCCGACTGCTGCTCCGGAAACGGATTCTGATCGGCCGTGGAGGAGCTCTTTCGGGGCTGCGCAGTCTGCGGTGCGGGCGCCGATGGCGCACTTTCCTGCTGTTGCTGCTGCTGGGCGGCCTTCTCCGACTGAGCCTCAGGAAACGAGTTCTGCTCGCTCTTCGAAGCCGGCTTCGGCGCCGATTTTTGGCCGTTGTCTTTCTTCGGAGTGGCGGCGGACCCTGACTGACTCTTCTGCTGCGAATTGCCGGCCGAAGACTGGCTCTGCTGGCTGGACGACGAACCGGACGCGGAAGAATCCTGCTGCTGGGCGGCAAGGGGCAGCGCGAGCAGGAGCAGGCTTCCGGCGATGGCAAGGATGCGCGGCACTTCTTTCCAGTTTAGACGCACAGGCGCGGGAGAGTGAGGCTTCGAAATTGCTATTCTGCAATCGACATGGGACTCATCATTCGCTCGTCCGCGATTCACGCAGCGGGGTGCTATACGACCGACCCCATTCGCAAAGGCACGCAGGTGGTCGAGTACACCGGGCCCCGGATTTCGAAGGAAGAAGCCGACGAAAAATACGAGAACTCGCCGACGACGTACCTGTTCGGTGTGGGCGACGGCTCGACGGTGATCGACGGGCATGGGACGGCCATGTTCATCAACCACTCCTGCGATCCGAACTGCGAGACCGAGGAGACCGACGGCCGGGTCTGGATCGTCGCCATCCGCAATATCGCAGCCGGCGAGGAGCTGACCTACGATTACTACCTCTACGACGGGGATGAGGATGAGGCGCGCTGCAACTGCGGAGCGGAGAATTGCCGCAAATCCATGTATTCGCCGGAAGAACTGCGGCGGAGGGCGAAGGCCGCGAGGAAAAAGGCCGTGAAGAGAACGGCGAAGAACACGCGGCAGCAGAAGAAGAATCGTCGCTAAGGGATTTCCTTTCACTCAAAGCTGTTTCGACATGCGCACGATGGGCAGCGTCTCCCCGTTGGCGAGGGGCAGCTCGATTCGCTCGTGCTCGAGATAGCCGTGCAGGCGGTAAAGCGGGATGCCGGTGAGAGTGGCGCCCATTTCCAGGCGCGTGAAGCCTTCGGCCTGCGCGGCCTGCTCGCACAGCTCCAGGATGCGGCTGCCGATGCCGCGGCGCGCCCAGGCTGGATGGACGAAGAAGGCACGGATCTTAGCTGCATCCATACGGGGATCGAGCGCCGCATCGTCGCGGCCCGGACGATGGTCGCTGCCATAAGGGGTGCGGCGGCGCGACCATCCCCCGCAGGCGACGAGGGTAGCCGGATCGCCCGGAGCTTCGACGACGAAATACGTCCGGTCGAGAACGAGCTGGGTATCGACGCCCAGCCAGGTGCCGAGGGCCTGATCGATCTGGGAGGCAGAGTAATCACCAGTCTGCAGACCCCGGACGGAAGCCTCAATGAGCGGCCGGAGTCGGGGAAGATCCGACGACGTGGCGAGGCGGTAGAGGAGATCGGCGGACACGCGCAACATTGTAGTTGGGGGACGCAGCGAGGTGGCGTGATCTGCGCGAGCTCAGTGCGAAGTTGGGCCAGTGATCTCGCGGGCGATTGCGGCTCTGGAAAATCGGAGCGGCTCCGCAGCGATACAATCAGCATTCGATGGCTTATCAGGTTCTCGCCCGCAAATACCGCCCCCAGCGCTTCGCCGATGTGGCCGGGCAGGAGCACGTCACGCGCACGCTGCTGAATGCCCTGGCGCAGGGCCGGATCGCCCACGGGTACATTTTTTCGGGGCATCGCGGTATCGGGAAAACCACGATTGCCCGCATCCTGGCGCAGGCGCTGAACTGCCGGACGACGGTGGGAACAGCGGAGCGCCCGACCCCGGAGCCGTGCGGCGTTTGCGACTCCTGCCAGGAAATCCGAGCGGGAAATTCGGTGGATGTGCTGGAGATCGACGCAGCCACAAACCGCGGCATCGACGAGGTTCGCGAGCTGCGCGAGGCCGCCCGCTACAGCCCGGCGCGCGACCGGTACCGCATCTGGATCCTCGACGAAGCTCATCAGATCACCGACGCCGCGTTCAACGCGCTGCTGAAGACCCTGGAGGAACCGCCCGAGCACGTCGTCTTCATGATGGCAACGACGCAGCCGGAAGACATTCCGCAGACGATCCGCTCGCGGTGCCAGCACTTCAGCTTTCACGCGGTAAGGTTCGACGACATTCTGGCGCAGCTGCGGGCGATCGCTGCGCAGGAAGAGATCGACGCCGAGGAGGGCGCGCTGGCCCTGCTGGCCGAAGCCGGCGATGGCTCGATGCGCGATGCGCTCTCGATTATGGATCAGGCGATTGCCTCCGCGGCGCGGGTCGACGGCAGGCCGCATCTGGCTGCCGAGCAGATTCGCGAACTGATGGGGTCGGTGCCGGACACCGTCTTCGAAAGGCTGATGGAGGCCATCAGCGCCGGGCAGACTTCCGCCGTCATCCAAGAGGCCAACACGCTGCTGAATGCCGGGAACAGTCCTGCAGCGCTGGCGCGCCAGTTCGTGCGCTACCTGCGCAATGCGCTGATGGCCAGAATTGGCGGGGAAAATTCAGATCTGCTGCAGATTTCCGAGGATGCGCGGGCGCGCGCGGCGCGTTCGGCGATGCTTTTCTCCGAAGAGGATCTCACGCGGTTTCTGCAGGTGATGCTGCGCACGTTCGACGATCTGAATTACCGCCAGGAGCAGAGATTCCACCTGGAACTGGGGCTGGTAAAGCTCGTCCACCTGCAGCGGCTGTTGCCGGTGGAGGAACTGTTGTCCGCTGTACAAGGTCCAGGACCCAGGGGACAGGGCGGCCAGAGCTCAGAGCTCAGAGCTCAGACTTCAGAACGCAGAACGCAGAGCTCAGAGCTCAGGGCACAGAGCACAGCCACTCCCGCTGCACCGCGGCCGTCGCCGTTTGAGGCGGACCGCAGCCGAAAGATTACCGGCGAGACTGCGCCCGCGCTTAGCCCTCCGCCCCCACCGGCACCGCGGGCGCTCTCCCCGATGGAATCGGTCGCACGCGTCGCCCAAAGCAAACAGCCCGTAGCCGTGGGCCTCGCAGAGCCAGCGCCTGACACCACCGATGGTGCACTGGCGCTTGCTTCCAGCGCTTCGCCGGATCTCGATCGCATTCGCGGGGCCGTCTGTACCGCTCTGGCTCAGGAAGGCCACGAGACCGCGTCGGTGGCCATGCACGAAGGTGTGTGGACGCTCGCGGGGAACACCATCCAAGTAGAGCTGGCGATGCGCAAGGCGATGCTGGCGCTCACCGTGAATGCGGAGGCGGAAGCGATCTGCCGCAAGGCCCTGCGCGCGATCGGCGCCACGCAGAAGATCGCATTTGTGTCGGGCGAAAACGGATCGGAGTCCGCCGCCAAAGGCGCACCTGCCCGGCAAAGCCCGGCGATCGCCGGCGGCGCACAGGCGGCGGCGCTGGAAAACCCGCTGGTGCGGAAGACCCAGGAGTTGTTCAAGGCCGAAATCCGCAGTGTCCTCGATTTGCGGGGGCAGAAATGACGGCTCAGAATGAGGGGAGGTCTTGTTCGTTGAACCCGCTCAAGATTCAGGAAATGCTCGGCCAGGCGAAGCAGATGCAGGAGCAGCTGCAGCAGAAGCTGGCCGCCACGATCGTCGAAGCCTCCTCAGGCGGTGGAGCGGTCACCATCAAAATGAACGGCAACAAGGAAGTGCTGAAGGTGACGATCGATCCCGCGGCGGTGGCCAGCCTGACCGGCCCCACCCCGGACGTTGAAATGCTCGAAGACCTGGTGGCCGCTGCATTCAACGAGGCCCGCCGCCGCGCCGAGGACTCCATCAAGTCCGTCGCTCAGGGCATGCTGGGCGGACTCAACCTGCCGCCAGGGCTGTTATGAGGGTCTGAAGAACCTATGAGGTCACGCCGCGATTTTCTCCTCCAGTCGAGCCTGACCATGACAGCCGCCTGGTTGGCCGGTCCGAGGGCGCTGGCGCTCGCGAGGACTCAGCAGGCCACGCCCCCGGCGCAGACGCCGGCCCCAGCGCAGAATGCGCCGCCTGCGAATACGAATCCCGCTGTTCAGCCAAATCCAACTCTGCTGAAACAGCTCGAGACTGCCTCGGCCAGCGAAACAATCCACACGACGAAGCTCACGGATACGATCTTCCTGCTCCAGGGAGTGGGCGGCAACGTGGTGTGCCAGATCGGCCCGGACGGAAAGCTCGTCATCGACTCGGGCATGGCCGCCGGGACACCGCGGCTGCTCGAGGCGATCGGCAAACTGGACATGCACCCCATCCGGCTGCTGGTGAACACCCACTGGCACCCCGACCACACGGATGGCAACGCGGCGCTGCATCTTGCGGGGGCCTTCATCATCGCCCAGGACAACACGCGCATCCGGCTGGCCGCGCCACAGTACATGGCGGTGTACGACCTGCACATTTCCGCCGCGCCCGACGCTGCCCTGCCCCAGGACACGTTTTCAGACAATGAGACGCTGTGGGTAAACAACGACCAGGAGAGCCTGGTGCACACGCCTGACGCTCATACGGATTCGGACATCTTCATCCACTTCGTGAAGGGCAACGTGATCCAAACCGGGGACCTCTGGTTCAACGGGATGTACCCGCTGATCGATTTGTCGAGCGGAGGGACGATTAACGGGATGATCCGCGGGGTAGATCAGGTGCTGGCGCTGGCCGACGAGCAGACGAAGATTGTGCCAGGACACGGTCCGCTGGGTGACAAGGACGCTCTGCAGGCGTATCGCACCATGCTGGTGACGGTCGCCGATCGCGTGGAGAAGCTAAAGGCGCAGGGCGAGACGGTGGAGCAGGCAGTCGCGGCGAAGCCGACCGCGGACCTGGACCCAACCTGGGCGAAGGGGTCGATTCTGCCTGGAACGTTTGTAGCGCTGGTTTACGACTCGCTGTGAAGCATTCCGGGCATCGGGGCTGATACCCGAATGTCCGGTCTGCGACGAGACGATCCGGAAGACGCGCCGCCGATGTGCGAATTCGTGCCCGGACGCGCCACGCCGGGCACAAAGAAACCTGCAGGCGCTACTCGTCTCCCGGGACGGCTGCGCCGCCAGGCGCTGCGCCCTTGACGCGAACCACGGTGATCTTCGAGAAGCCTTCCTTGAAGTCAGGTGGGCGAAGACGCTCGGCCATCTTCTTCATCACCTCTTCGCTGACAGTCCGTTCGCGGCGCTTGTTGCGCTCGAGACAAACCTCAAGTGGAACATCAAAGAAGACCGCCTGCACGTCGTATCCGAAGCTTTTAGCCATCTTGATCCACTGCCGGCGTTCATGCGGCGAGAGGTTCGTGGCATCGACGTAGTTCCATGGCATTTTGGCAATGAGCCGCGCGCGCAGCAGCGAGCGCAGGGTGGAGAAGACCAGGCCCTGCCAGCGCTGCTCGGTGATGTCGTCGAAGAGCAGGGTACGGAGAAGGTCGCTGGAGAGCGGAGTGACACCGCGGCGCTTGAACCAGGTGGTTTTGCCGGAGCCGGGCAGGCCGATGGTGAGCACCACGTATCCGCGGGCAGCTTTGCCGGCTGCCGTGGCGGGCGGCTCGGGAGGGGGCGTGGCCAGGGACTCGGGCTGGGTCTCGACGACTATCTTGCCGGCGGGCTCGACCGGAGGCTCGACAGTTTCAGGGGGAGCAGCCGCGGAGGGTTCGGGTGCAGGCTCGGCGGCCAGCGGTGCAGGCGCGGCATCGCCACCGTGATACGAAGGCTGCAGCGGGGCAGGCTGGTTCTGAGGGATTTCCTGGCCGATTTTTCCCGTGGACTCCGAGTTATTGGGTCCACGCTTCGAACGTCGTCTCATGCGTTCGCGCATCCATTCGCGCATATCCAGGGTGTAACACACTCGCGTGGATGCCGCAAACGCATCGGGCACATTGGAACCACATTGGGAACGGTTTCCCGGATGTGACATTGGTTCGGAAAAATGAACGGATTCACAGTGGAGCAACTTCTTTTGCATTGACAGCGGTGCTAGCATCGGAAATTGGGTGGCTTCGGGCGTTTTGGACAGTACCTGATCAGAGTGATCCGGGCCATGGAGTGCACAGGACGCAGTTTCGGCAAGACTTTACGCAAGGAGACATTTTTATGGCCGTTAAGGTTGGAATCAACGGGTTCGGGCGCATTGGCCGCAACGTACTGCGCGCGTCCCTCGGGAATCCCGACATCGAATTTGTCGCAGTCAACGATCTCACCAGCCCCAAAACCCTCGCTCACCTGCTGAAGTACGATTCCATCCTCGGCAACCTGAAGAACGAGATCACGGCCGGCGAGGATTTCATTTCCATCGACGGCAGGAAGATCAAGGTATTTGCGGAAAAGGATCCCGCGAAGCTGCCATGGGACGAAGTGGGAGCGCAGGTGGTGGTAGAGTCCACCGGGCGCTTTACGGACGGCGCGGCGGCAAAGGCGCATCTGCGCGGACCGGTGAAGAAGGTGATCATTTCAGCGCCGGCGACCAACGAGGACATCACCATCGTGCTCGGCGTCAACGAAGGCAAATACGACCCGGCGAAGCACAACGTGATCTCCAACGCGTCGTGCACCACGAACTGCCTGGCTCCGGTAGTGAAGGTGCTGGTCGAGAAGTTCGGAATCGTGTCGGGCATCATGACGACCATCCACAGCTACACGAACGACCAGGTGATCCTGGACTTCCCGCACAAGGACCTGCGGCGGGCGCGCGCGGCGGCGCTGTCGATGATTCCGACGTCGACAGGTGCGGCGAAGGCGCTGAAGCTGGTGATTCCTGAAGTCGAAGGCAAGCTGGACGGTTTCGCGATTCGCGTGCCCACGCCGAACGTCTCTGTGGTGGATCTGACTTTTGTCGCTGAGAAGCCAGTAACGAAAGATTCCGTCAATGCCGCGCTGAAGGCTGCGTCCGAGGGCGAGTTGAAGGGCATCCTGGGGTACGACACGAACGAGCTGGTGTCGAGCGACTTCAAGGGCGACCCGCGGTCGTCGATTGTAGACGGACCGCTGACGAAGGTCGTGGGCCAGTCGGTGAAGGTGATCAGCTGGTACGACAACGAGTGGGGTTACTCGAACCGCGTGCGCGACCTGATCCTCTTCGTGACGAAGAAGGGTCTTTAAAAGCCAGCGAACAGCGATCCGCGTTCAGCGATCCGGGGCACCGCTCCGATGCTGAACGCTGGGCCTCTGACGGGGTGAGCAGGATGACGCGGCAGAATATTCCGGGCACCTCTCCCTACGAACCGGAGATCGGATTCTCGCGCGCGGTGCGCGTGGGACAGACGGTCCATGTGTCTGGCACGGGGCCGGTGGGTGCCGATCAGGCGGATGCAGCCACGCAGACGCGGCACACGCTGGAGATCATCCGAGAGGCACTCGAAAAAGCCGGGGCGCAGCTCAAAGACGTGGTGCGAACGCGGATGTACCTCACACATGTCGAGGACTGGAAAGCAGTGGGGAGTGTCCACGGCGAATTCTTCGGCACGATTCGGCCGGCGGCGACGATGGTAGTGGTCGCGGCGCTGCTCAATCCCGCATGGCGCGTGGAGATTGAAGCGGAAGCGGTGATTCCTTCGGCGCCACTGGAATAGAGGGCAAGGATTTTATGGCAAAGCTTTCCATTCGCGATCTGGACCTCGCGCACAAGCATGTTTTTATGCGCGTGGACTTCAACGTGCCGCTCACCGACGACGGGTCGGAGATCACCGATGACACGCGCATCAAAGAAACGCTGCCGACGATCGAGTATGCGCTGCGACACAAGGCGAAGCTGATTCTGGCGTCGCACCTGGGCCGGCCCAAGGGCAAGGTAAATCCGAAATACAGCCTGCGGCCGGTCGTGGACCGTCTGCGCACGCTGCTGGATCATCGGCTGGGAACGAAGACGAATGTGGCGTTTTCGCCGGACTGCGTGGGCGACACGGCGAACGAGCTGGCACGGCAGCTGGAGTCGGGGCAGGTGCTGCTGCTGGAGAACCTGCGCTTTCACGCCGAGGAAGAGGCGAACGATGCGGAGTTTGCGAAGAAGCTGGCTTCGCTGTGCGACGTGTACGTGAACGACGCCTTCGGGTCGGCGCATCGCGCACACGCCTCGACGGAGGGGATTACGCACTTCGTGAAGCAGTCGGCCGCAGGCCTGCTGATGGAAAAGGAACTCGAGTATCTGGGGAAGGCGCTGGAGACGCCCGCGCGTCCGTTTGTGGCGATCCTGGGCGGGGCGAAAGTGTCGGACAAGATCGAGGTGATCGACAATCTGCTGAAGAAAGTCGATGCGCTATTGATCGGCGGCGGCATGGCGTACACGTTCCTGAAGGCGAAGGGCCAGGAAGTCGGCAAGTCCCTGGTGGAAGCAGACAAAGTCGAGGTGGCGAAAGAGGCGCTCGCAAACGCGCAGAAGAAGGGCGTTCGGTTCCTGCTGCCGGTGGATCACGTGCTGGCGGATAAGTTTGCGGCGGACGCGAAGACGCAGATCTTCGCGGGGGACGGTCCGTTCCCGGCGGAATGGATGGCGCTCGATATCGGACCGAAAACGATCGCGCTGTTCGAAAACGAGGTTGCCGGAGCGGCGACGATCGTGTGGAACGGACCGATGGGGGTCTTCGAGATGCCGGCCTTCGCAACGGGAACGACGAAGATCGCCAGGGCCGTTGCTGCGAACAAGAGCGCCACGTCCATTATCGGCGGGGGAGACTCGGTGGCCGCAGTGAAACAGGCCGGCGTGGCGGAGTCGATCACGCACATCTCGACGGGCGGCGGCGCGAGCCTGGAGTTTCTGGAGGGCAAAAAGCTGCCTGGAGTGGAAGCGCTGACGGAGAAATAAGTTCGCTGGCGGCAAACAATCAGGAGAGAACAGGGGCGCCATGCAGGTTAACTTTGCGGCGCCCTTTATTCTTACGGCAGGCCTGGCGTTCAAATCGAGAGGCACAGAACCGCAGGTCGAACGTGGAATCGCTCACGTCGGGTAACTGGCTGAAGCAGGCCAGGAAAGTGCCGAAACAGTAGTAAGCAACCGAAACAGTGTGCTACGCCTGCTGTTGCTGCGGTGGGGCGGGGGTGTCGCCCTGGGGGCGCGGCGGAGCTGGCCTCTTCGGGACTTCCTTCTTGCCGGGAGCGAGAATCGCATGGAGGGTGTTGCCTTCCATCCGCGGCATAAACTCGACGACACCGTTGTCGCCCACATCCCGAATCAGGCGGTTGATGATGGCGTAGCCGAGCTCGCGGTGCGCCATCTGGCGGCCCTTGAAACGGAGCGAGGCCTTCACCTTATCGCCATCCTGCAGGAAGCGCACAGCCTGATTCTTGCGGGTGACGTAGTCGTGGTCGTCGATGGTGACCGAGAACTTGACTTCCTTGACAGTGATGACTTTCTGCCGCTTGCGGGCGGCGCGCTCGCTCTTTTCCTTCTCGTAGAGGAACTTGCCGTAAT
This sequence comes from Acidobacteriaceae bacterium, assembly GCA_035505395.1. Lineage (GTDB taxonomy): Bacteria > Acidobacteriota > Terriglobia > Terriglobales > Acidobacteriaceae > Palsa-343. Next base: position 4,766 of record DATJQW010000110.1, on the reverse strand, counting down.
CCTGGATGCGGCAGACGGGCGGGACGGCCGTGGGAGAGACCTCAACGAGGTCGAGACCGCGCTCGCGGGCGATTTTGAGGGCCTCAAAGGGCGGCAGGATGCCGAGTTGCTCTCCTTTTTCGTCGATCACGCGTACTTCGCGGGCGCGGATGCGATCGTTAATCCGGACAAACTGCTTGGCGGAACGCTTATCGATGGGTTTTTCTCCTTGAGCGTGGCGTGGCCACGCGGCAATTCAGTATAGCAACCGCTGGGAAAGTTAGATGCGGGATAAGTTGGCCGGGCTGCGGCACAGAAGTACCCGGAACTGTTGCCCTATGCAGCGTTGAGGCTCCAGCGAGATCTCCGGGCCCCGTTCCGATCCCGGGCCGCACTCGAGCCGTTTTCGGGGCGGAAAATTCAAGAGACCGGTTCAGGAAGGAGCGAGCCGCGAAGGCCGTCGGGGGTAAGGCCGTCGATGACGGCGAGCACCATGCGATTGGCGGGGAGGGTCTCCCGAAGTGTGATCTTCAGGAAGTTATCCGCGACCGCTTCGGTCGTGGCGTCCGGCCCGGCCTCTACGGTGACTGCTGAGAGCACACGGCCGAGGAAGCCCGAACGGAAGGCGCGGGATTTGTCCGCGATGAGGCGCCGGAGGCTTTCCATTCGTTCGCGTACGGCCGGCGCGGGAACGGGGTGTTGCTGGTGCAACTCCCAGGCGGGGGTGCCGGGGCGCGCCGAAAACGGAAAGAGGTGCAGATAGGTGAAGGGCTGGGCGGCGATAAAGTCGTAGCTCTCCTGGAAGAGCAGGTCCGTCTCGCCGGGAAAACCGATCATGACATCGGCGCCAATGGCGGCATCGGGCAGCAGCGCGCGGATCTGCGCGAGGCGCTCCGCGTAGTGCCATGGGCGATAGCGGCGGTGCATGCGGCGCAGAATCGTGTCCGATCCGGACTGCAGGGGCAGATGGGCATGCCGCGCGAGGCGCGGAAAGGCCGCGTTCAGCGCACAGCGTTCAGCGTTCAGCAGGTTGTCAGGAGTTGTCGGCGCGCCCGCCACAGCGTTGATCCCGGCGGATTCAGAATCCTCCCCTGTTGCGAACTCGCGATAGAGCGAGAGCAGGCCGGGGGACCAGTCCATGGGTTCGATGGAGCTGAGACGGAGGCGCGGGAGCGCGGTCTCGCGCAGGATCGCGGAAACCAGATCCTCGAAGCGCCGCCCACCCGCCAGATCCCGTCCCCAGCGGCCGAGGTTGATCCCGGAAAGCACTAATTCCTGGCCACCGAGGTCAACGAATCGCCGCACGTCTTCGAGGGCCAGATCGATTGACACAGAGCGGCTGTGGCCCCGGGTGGTTGGAATGATGCAGAAGGAGCAGCGGTTGCCGCATCCATCCTGGACCTTGAGATTGGGACGAGTCTGCTGCGAGCCCGCAGCAAAAGGCAGCGCGGAAAGCTCGGAGTGGGCGAAGGTGTCGTCGACAAAGACTGCGGGAGCCAGGGCCGACGCTGCGACGAATCCGGCCATCGGCTGGTCCGGTGGCGCCATCACATAATCTGCCGCCAAATCGGCAACCTTCGCTTTGTGGCTGTTGCCGACCACGGCATCGACTTCCGGCAACGCAACCAGTTCGTGAGGAGCGCGCTGCGCGTAGCATCCGGTGACAATCACGCGGGCGCGAGGATTCAGGCGGCGAACGCGGCGCAGGAAGGCGCGGGCCTGACGGTCGGCCTCCGCGGTAACGCTGCAGGTGTTTACAATGACGACATCGGCATCCGCGGGCTGGCGGGCAGCGGCCAGTCCCCGATGGCGCAGGATGGCACCGATCGATTCGCCGTCGGACCGGCTGGCGCGGCAACCGAAGTTTTCAACGTGATATTCTGCCACGTTGCCCAGTGTATCAACGGGAGGTTCGCCGGCTGCGCCCTCCCGACGCAGTCCCATAGAAGACCCAGGAGCCGCCTTATGAAACGCCGCATTCTTCTCGTCGACGATGACATCGCGATTTTGCTGACCCTGAAGGCTGTGCTGGAGATCAGCGGATTCGACGTGGAGACGGCAGCTTCGGCGCGGGAAGCGAAGGCGCGCCTGCGCACGAATGAATACCACATGGTCATCACCGATCTGCGCATGGAGAGCGACAACTCCGGGCGCGAGGTAGCGGCGGCGGCCAGGAAGGCTCCCAACCGGCCCGCGGTGGCGATCCTCACCGCCTATCCGCCACAGGACGAGGAGTGGGTGACCGATGGCACGGACAAACTTCTGGTGAAACCCATGAACACGCAGGATCTGCTCCGTCAGATCGAGGCGCTGCTCATTTCCCATGAAGACCACAAACGCCGGGCGATCGAGAAGAAGACTGAAGTTCTTTCAGTCCGGCAGCCTGCCGCCGGCAAGGCGCGCAAGCTCGCAGAGAGCCGCGCGCGCTAGAAGCTCAATACCGAGAGCGAGGCCACACACACTCCGAGCGCGAGATCAGACCGGAGCAGCGAATTATCCCGGCCGACGTTAACTCGCCTGCCCGATGACCGCGCGCTTCTGCTGGAAGCAGCTGCGGCAGAGCACCGGCCGCCCCTGGGTGGGCTTGAAGGGAACGGTAGTTTCCGCGCCGCATTCCGAACAGACGGTGCGCGTCTCAGGACGTGCGGTGGAGGCCCCAGAAGAGCGTTTGGCCTTGCACTGTTTGCACCGTTTGGGATCGTTCTTGAACTGCTTGTCGAAGAAGAAAAGCTGTTCTCCGGCCGTGAACACAAAATCGTTCCCGCAGTCCACGCACTTAAGGATCTTGTCGACAAACTCCATGCGCTTCCCTCGCCTCTGACCGAAGCACCGTTTCACTGCGCTCACGGGCTCGACGCGTCTGATCCGCAACGGCAGTATCCGGAACGTGTACAAATCTGCCGTCGTGCGCGACACACCGGGAACTGGCCGGCTGTGGCGCTTCCGATTGGAAAAGGGCCCGCGTGCCGGTCCGAAGACCCGGGATGCTCCCCGGGACATCGCCTCCGGAGGCACGAAGCCGCGACTGACAACGCGGCGAAAACGCTGCAAGGAACTGCACCGACACCAGCCTGCCAGTGAATGGGCGCCGGAGACGGCGGCCCACTTCCGGGGCGTGGGACCCCCGGCAGACCAGATAATACGTGCCCGAAAAGCAGGCCTGACCGGAAACTGGGGAAGAGGTCGGTCAGACCTGCCGAAATGACCTTCAGTCCTGCTCTTTACGAGCCTTCTTCCGGTTACGCTTTCGCGCCAGCGCCTCTTTTACGCGGCGCTTTTCTCCCGGCTTCAGATAGAAGGAGTGACGTTTGACTTCCTTGATGATGTCTTCCTGCTGGACCTTGCGTTTGAAACGACGCAACGCATTTTCCAGCGGCTCGCCTTCCTGGACGCGAACCTCTGCCAAAGAACCACACCTCCAGACGACCCTCGCTGGGCGTTTATCAGATTACCGTAATCGGACCCTCTATTTCCAGTTACAAAAGGCTGACGCAAATTGACATGCCGCGCCAAGACGTGCCAATGTAGATATTCAACAGGAGAGGTTCATGGGCGAAGGAAAGGCGGATGTACTCCGCCCCACGGCAGGCGCGGCGGGGACGCCAATGCTGCAGGGGACTCTGGATCTGATGGTGCTGAAGACGCTGGAGACAATGGGACCGCAGCACGGGTACGGCATCGCGCGGCGGATCGAGCAGACAAGCGGGGACGCTTTGCGGCTGAATCAGGGAACCATTTATCCGGCGCTGCTGCGGCTCTGCCAGCGGGGGTGGATTCGGGCGGAGTGGGGCACCAGCGACAACGGAAGGCGGGCGCGGTACTACTCGCTGACGCGCACCGGAACAGCACAGATCGACAAAGAGACGGAGAACTGGGAACGCGTGGCGGCAACGATGGCGAGATTTCTTGTGAAGAGCCAGTGACCAGGGATCAGGGAGGGCGCGATGTCGTGGTTGCGGACACTGATCAGCCGGTGGGAGGCGATGTTTCGCGGCCGAACACTGGACGGGGAGATGGATGAGGAGTTGCGCGCACATCTGGAGATGGCGGCGGAAGAGCATCGGAGGCGAGGGATGGGCGAGGAAGAAGCACGGCAGGCGGCGCTGCGGGATTTTGGCGGTGTGACGCAGACGCGGGAGACGGTACGGCTGCGGCGGGGACTTCCCTTCCTCGAAAATTTGCGGCGGGATGTCGGCTATGCGCTGCGGCAGATGCGACGGTCACCGGGATTCGCCGCGGTGACGGTGCTGACGCTGGCGCTGGGGATCGGGGCGGCGGCAGCGATGTTCACGGTGGTAGACCATGTGCTGCTGCAGCCAGCGCCGTATCGGAATGCCGGGCGGCTGGTGCAGATCAGGGAAGTCAATGCATTGGGGCAGGAGGCGTGGCCGCTGCCGTGGCTTGACGTTGCAGAGTGGAGACAGCAGAGCCGATCGTTCGAGGACATCGCATTCTCAACGGGGATAAACGGAAGAAGCTTCCTGGAAAGCCACGGCACGGCGGTCGAAGTGGGCGCCGAGGAAGTGAGCGCCAATTTCTTTCCCCTGTTAGGCGTGCAGCCGATGCTGGGACGCGGGTTTCTGCCCGATACGCCGAGCTTTGCGGCAAATCGGAACAGCGGCACCATCGTGCTGAGCTACGCCGTGTGGAAACAGGCGCTGGGCGGTGACCGCAACATTCTGGGGAAGTCGGTGCAGATCAACGACAAGCCGTGGACGGTGATTGGAGTAATGCCGCCAGGCTTCCGGTATCCCGCGAGGACGTACGGGACGGCTCAGGTGTGGACG
>DATJQW010000109.1:0-8166 GCA_035505395.1 Acidobacteriaceae bacterium | reverse complement strand
ATCGTTCAACCGCAGTTGATTGAGGGATGAGGTTCTCCGCGATGGCTCTGGTCTCCACAAACCTCGCCACGCGGGCTGCTCCCGCAGCTCCCCGCCCCTCCTTGTCCTTGACAGGGCCTTTCGGCTTATCGACAGGATGACGGAGCTTTGACAGGAGCGGGCATTTGAGCCGCGGCCCCTGTGGAGATACAGCCTAGCGGCGTTTGCGGAAGGGTTCGGCGTGGATGATGCCGGAGCCTTCGCGGATGGTGAGGATCTGGTCGGCGGGGACGTTGGTGAGGCGGGTGACGGCGCCGCTGGGCCAGTGAACTTCGACGATTTCCGCGCGCGTGGACGTGCCCAGGCCGAAGGTGAGCAGGAGCTCGCTGGCCGAGAGGTAGCTGGAGCCGCTGCGCAGCATCTGCTTCTGCGAGGTCGTTGGGGATTTGACCCAGACGACGGAGCCGATGCCGTCGCGATTCGATTTGGTGCCCACTAATTTGAGGCGCAGGGCGTGGTTGGTTGCGCCTTCGTTGAGGAAAAGCTGCGCGGGACCGCCGTTGGTGGTGATGGCGATGTCGAGCGCGCCGTCGTTGAGGATGTCGCCGTAGGCGGCGCCGCGGGCCACGCGGGGAGTGTCGAAAGCGGCGCCCATCTGGGCGGCGACGTCGACGAAGTTTTTGCCGTCGAGATTGCGATAGAGGTGCGGCGGCTCGGCGTAGTGAACGCGATGCTGGATGGACTCGATGGCGGGGTCGAGATGGCCGTCGGCGACGAAGATGTCGGGCCAGCCGTCGAGGTCGTAATCGAAAAAGAAGCAGCCAAAGCCGAGGGTGAGCAGGCTGGTGCGGCCGACTTGCGATGTGGGCGCGACATCGACGAAGAGACCGTTTTCCTGGTTCTGATAGAGGCCGATCATCTGGTTGGAGAAGTTGGTGATGAGCAGGCTGGGGTAGCCGGACTGATCGTAGTCGGCGGCGTCGATGCCCATGCCGGCGCGGGCGACGCCGTCTTCGCTGTAGGCGATGCCCTCGGGGATTCCCTTCTCAGTGAAGGTGCCGTTGCGGTTGTTGATGTAGAGCTTGTTGGGCTCGGTGTCGTTGGAGACGGCGATGTCGGGGAAACCGTCCTGGTTGGCGTCGAGGATGGCGATGCCGAGGGACTTGGAGGTGGGGTCGTAGAGGCCGGACTCCTTCGTCTCGTCGGTGAAGGTGCCGTTGCCGTTGTTGTGCCAGAGGCGCAGCGAGGCGCCGTGGTAGGACTCCGGGGTGCAGTAGGATTTGTGGACGCCATCCATGGTGCAGTAGAGATCTTTGTCGGGCGACCAGTCGACGTAGTTGGCGACGACGAGGTCGAGAAGGCCATCGCGGGTGGTGTCGACCCAGGCGGCGCTGGTCGAGAGCTCGCTGGGACCCCAGAGGCCGGCTTTCTTCGTGACGTCGGTGAAGGTGCCGTTGCCGTTGTTGTGGAAGAGATGGTTCTGGCCGTAGGCGGTGACAAAGAGATCGTCGTAGCCGTCGTTGTCGTAGTCGCCGACGGTGACGCCGAGGCCGTACATGGGAATGGCGAGGCCGGCCTGTTTGGTGACGTCGGTAAAGGTGCCGTCGTGGTTGTTGCGGTAGAGCGCGGGGGTGGTGACGGAGCCGGGATGGCCGGGCCAGCGGGTGCCGTTGACGAAGAAGAGATCCTGCCAGCCGTCGTTGTTGTAGTCAATGAAGGCGACGCCGGGACCCATGGTTTCAGGCAGATATTTTTTGCCGAAGGCGCCGTTGTTGTGAACGAAGTGGATGCCGGCGGCGCGGGTGATGTCTTCGAAATGGATGTGCTCGGCGGGCGCGGGCGGCGCCTGGGAGGAGACGGCAGCAAGAACGCTGAGGGCGGCGAGCGCGAGAACGGAGACAGGAGCCCAGGCGGCACGGGAGAGCTTCAACGATCGCCTCCACTGGAAACGCTGGAGAGAATGGACGCCAGCTGGCGAGGCGGCGCCTGCGGCCTGGCCGATGATGCCGAGGTCTTCATCGCGGAAGGCGGCGCGACGGGAAGCGTGACGAGGTTCGGTTCGGGGCCGTTGTTGGCGTTGGCGGCGGCGAGGGGCACGGAGTCGTGCTCGTGGATGGGCTGGCGCTCAAGATTATCGTCGGGATGTTTCTCGCGATAGGGGCCGGTGAGAGTCTGCGCGGATTCATCTTCCTTGAAACGAAGATAGCGCTTCTCGTAGGCGGCGGCGTCTTTGGAATCGTTGAGGCCGGTGTAACAGAGCATGAGGTTGTAGTTGGCCTCGAGATCTTCGGGGTCGATGGTCATGGTCTTCAGAAATTCGTCACGGGCGGCGGCGTAGCGGCGCTCGAGGAAGAACACGCGGCCGAGATCGTTGTGGACGACGCGATCGTAGGGATACTGCGCGAGGACGAGGCGCAGACGAGGGATGGAGCCGGCGTAGTCGCCCTGCTGGCGCAGGACGCGCGCGTAGAAATAGTTGGCGCGGGCCAGCTGCGGGGAAAGTTTGAGCGCGGTGTCGAGGACCTGGCGGGCGCCGGCGAGATTGCCCTCCTGCAGACGGACGCGGCCGATGTTGACCCAGCCGTCGGGGTTGGAGGGATCGGCCTGGGTGGCATGGGTAAAGGCGATTTCGGCGGCTTTGAGGTCGCCCTGGAGAAAGAGGCCGATGCCGTAGTCGTTCCAGCGCGACCAGTCGGATTTGTCGGTGACGATTTGGGGCGCGGGCAGCGGAGCACCGGCAGGCAGCACGGTGAGCTCGGCGGTGGACTGCGCCATGACCACGATGGGCAGGTTGGGGATGGCCTTGATTTTGCCGGAGACGTCCTTTGTGCTGGCGGTGAAGACCATGGGACGGTCATCGTAGGCAGGGGCGACTTCGCCCGCATGGGCGTTGAGGAATTCAGCGGCGAAGGCGAACTGGGTATTCACCCAGGAGAATTTGCGGTAGTTGACGCGGGCGACGAGATGGATGTGACCGCGGGCGTCCCTGGGAACGTGGAGACGGAAGTGGATGGTGTCGGCGGCGCCGGGCGGGATGAGATGGACGTAGACGGTGGCGCGATCGGCCCAGGCGTTGCGCTTGTTGATGGGGTTGCCGTGGGCATCGATCTGGAGCGAGCGGTAGAAGTGGGCGCTCGGATCGACGGGGCCGCGGCCGTGGTCTTCGACCATACCGCTCCAGAAGAGGACTTTGCCCTGATCGTCGGTGGCTTTGAGCTCGACCCAGCAATCGAAGGCGTCGACGGTGCCGCCGGGGAAGAAATGGCCGACGCCGAGGGTGCGGACGACGACGTCGACACGGGCGGTTTCACCGGGGGCGACACTTCCCTGCACCCGATCGAGGGGCGCGGTGACGGGTGCGACGTTGGTCTCGCCGGTGACGCCGGTGGGCACTTCCTGCTCGGACTCCTCGCCGACGGCAAAGGTGGTTGAGAGCTGCATCGAAGGCGCGGCGGCGGGGCCCTGGACGATGCGGTTGGCGGCGGTTTCCGGGGAGACGGCGAAGACGTCGACGCGGACTTTCTGATCCTGGAGGAAATGCTCGGTGTCGTCGAGCTGGATCTTGTCCTTGTTGACGAAGGGCAGCGCGGTGTTGGCGCCGATGAAGCGATGGGAGTGGACGAAGCCGTCGAAGTTGCCGGCGTCCATGGAGCGGACTTCGGGCATGTGGCAATCGACGCAGTTTTCGGGGTGGGGCGGGTAATAGAAGGAGCGCGCGCCGAAGCCGGAGACGCCGCTGGCCTGCCAGTTATCGTAATCGTCGAAGCCGCGCACCCAGCGGTAGTTGTTCACGGGGACGTCGAGGTGGACTTTGTGGCAGACGGAGCAGAACTCGGCGGGATTGTTCTGCATGAAGGGCTTGAGGAAGGTGCGGCGGTGAGGCTCGGGGTCCTCTTCGATGAGGAAGTCGATGAGCTTATGCAGGTAGGGATTTTTGGTGTCGACGAGCTTGAAGAGGGCGGGGTATTCGAGGACGTAATCGCCGTTGCCCATGGTGCTTTTCACAGCACGGATGGAATGGCAGACCATGCAGCCGATGCCGGCCTGGGCGGCGGGGGTGAAGATGCGGTTTTTGATGGGCGTGTTGAAATTGCCGGGGAAAAAGAGCGCGGCGTCGTGGCAGCCGGCGCACCATTTGGATGACTGCACGCCGTTGACATCCTGCATGTAGACGATGGCCTGGCGGTACCACTGATTATTGAAGGACGAGAAGTGATGGGCGGAGCTGTCCCACTGGCGGTAGATATCGGCGTGGCACTGTTTGCAGGTAGCGGAGTCGAGGAAGTAGTCCTCGGGGACGGTTTTGCCGGTGGCGGTTTCGGCGGAGCTGGGAAAAAAGGGAGTGTTGGGGCCGCCGCCTTCCTGGTCCATGGAGGCGGGAGCGATGAGGGGGTTGTGGACGGCGTAAGCGCGCTGCCAGGGCACGGTGCGCACCCACCAGGCACCGGCAGCGACGCCGGCGGTGAGGGCGAGGCAGGCGGCGAGACGGGCGGCGGTGAGGAACGCGGAGCCGCGAAGCCATCCGCGATGGCCGGCCCAGACGAAAAGCAGGATGGCGCAGGCGAGCGTGGAGACAACTTCGTGCGCGTAGAGGGTGGGCCACATGGCGCGGCGCGCGCCGGTGAAGATGATGACGGCGCCGAGGGCTCCGCCGATGAGGAAGACGGCCCAGGCGAGCCTTTCCCACGCGCTGCGGCCGCGCAGGAGGCGGGCGACGAAGGGGATGGCGAAGACGAGGAAGACGGCGCCGACGACGATGTGGAGCAGGACGACGCACTCGTAAAAGATGGTCGCCGAGGGGAACGCGAAGAGGTACACCGCGCTGGCGGCCAGGCCGAGGGCCGCGGCAATGAGGAAGCGTCTCATGGACGGGTCGTCATTCTCCAGAGATGGTGCTGATGTGGCGCGGGCAGGACGGCCTCTTCTTCCGTCCGGCTCGGCATAAGAATACTAGCCAGCGCGGGATGGGATACGCATCCACCTTTCGATGGAGGGGGTCGTCGATCTTTACTCTCCGGCTGTGAAGGTTGCGGTGCGGAGGAAGTCGAAGGTGCCGGAGGGGTCGAGATGGATGTTCGCGATGCGGCGGTCGTGGACGACGACGGTATCGAGATACCAGAGGTTGATGTCGGGCAGGTCGCGGGCGGCGAGCTGCTGGATCTGAATGTAGTCCTGCAGGCGGCGCTGGTCGCTGGTGGTGGAGGCGGAGTCGGCGATGAGGCGGTCCATCTCCGGGTTCGAATAGAAGCCGCGATTGGCGCCGTGGGGCGGGAAGGCGGAGCTGGCCCAGATGTAGCGGAAGATGTCGGGGTTGGCATTGCCGCCGATCCAGCGGCCGGGGGCGAGCTGAAAGGCGCCGCGTACGATGTCGGCGTAATAGGTGGCGAACTCGTAGCTGCGGATGTCGAGAGCGATGCCGACCTGGGCGAGCTGCTGCTGGATAGCGACGGCGATGAGGCGGACCTCTTCTTCATTGGAGGTCTTCATGGAGATGTGGAAGCGGATGCCGCCGGGGCCGCGGGGATATCCGGCCTGATTGAGGAGCGCGCCGGCGGCGGCGGGGTTGTAGGGATGCTGGACGGTGTCTCCCGTCCAGGCCCAGTGGCCGGGCGGGAGAGTGCTTTCGGCGAGGCGCGCCTGGCCGCGGCAGAGCGCCTGAATGAGCAGTGGGCGATTGATGGCGAGAGCGATGGCGGTGCGGACGCGCGCGTCGCGCAGGATGGGATCGCGGGTGTTGAAGACGATGTAGTAGAGATTGGTGCCGGGGCCCTCGTCGACGAGGAGGCGGCGATCGCTGCGCAGGGCGTAGACGACGTCGGGGGGGAGCGCGTTGCTCTCGACGTCGGCGGAACCTTTTTCGAGCTCGAGGGCGCGGGTGGTGGCGTCGGGCACGACGGCGAAGCGGATGCGGGGGATGCTGGGGCGGGGTCCCCAGTAGGAGGGCTCGCGCTGAAGGACGACGTCGCGGTCGAGCTGCTGGCTGACGAACTCGAAGGGTCCGCTGCCGATGGGGTGACGCCAGAAGTCGCGGCCGCTGCCCCAGGGAACGATGCCGATGGCGCCGTCGCAGAGATTGAAGAGCAGCGACGGGTCTGGCGTTTTGAGGTGAAAGACGACGGTCTGCGGGTCGGGCGCGTCGATGCGGGCAACGCTGGTGTAGGAGCCGGCCTTCACGGTGATGACGGTGCCGTTCATCATGGAGTCGATGGTCCACTTCACGTCGCGCGAGGTGAGCGGGCGGCCATCCTGAAAATGCACGCCGGTGCGCAGGTGAAAGATCCAGGTGAGCGGGTCGGGATTTTGCCAGCTGGTGGCGAGGGCGGGGTCGAGGCCGAAGTGGGCGTTGCGGCGGACGAGGGGATCGAAGATGAGGGCGTCGATGTGCTCGGCCTGGCCGTCGGTGCCGATGCGGGGATCGAGGTTGGCGGGGCTGGACTCGATGAGCATGACGACGGTGTCGGGGGAGGGTTTGGGTGAGCAGCCGGAAAGACAGAGCACAGAGCTCAGAGCGCAGAGCACAGCTAAGAAGCGGGTAGCTGAGAAACGGGTAGCTGAGAAACGGGTAGCTGAGAAGCGGGTAGCTAAGGAACGGGTAGCTAAAAAGCGGGTAACGGAAAAACGGTTAGCGAGAGTCCCGTTAGCGGAGGAGCGGGTAGCGAGACAGCGGTTAGCGTGTAGCGGGTAGCGTTTCGTGAAGAGGCGGACGCTGCGCCGGGATCGGTACAGCTTAGACATACGTGATCTGTCCGAGGATGGCGGGGCGGGCGGCGCCGGTGGCGGAGGGGACGTTGCCGGGACGGTGGTGCCAGGTTTGCCAGGCGAGCAGGGCGAAGGCGACGGCTTCCTTGGCCTCGGCGGGGATGCCGGAGGCGTCGCTGGTGGTGACGGTGCAGTTGAGCGGAGTGAGGCGTTCGCGAAGCATGGAGAGAAGCGCGCCATTGCGCGCGCCGCCGCCGGAGACGATGCAGTCGAGGGGGGATTTTGCCGCGGCAGGGGCGGCGAAGCGGCGGATGGCGCCGGCGATGCTCTCGGCGGTGAGCGCGGTGGCGGTGGCGAGGGCGTCTTCGGGTCTGCGGCTGAGAATGCGGCAGGCGGCAAGGAATCCTGCGACGTAAGCCTGGCCGAATTGCTCGCGGCCGGCGGTTTTGGGGGGATTTTTGCGGAAGAATTCTTCTTTCAGAAGAGCGCGGAGGATGGGCGTGAGAATGCGGCCGCGTGCGGCGATCGCGCCGTTGCGGTCGCAGGGCCTGGAGAAGAGCTGCTGCGCGAGGGCATCGATGACCATGTTGCCGGGGCCGGTGTCGAAGGCGAGGAGCTTGTTCTGCGGGGCGCCGGCGGGGATGAGGGTGAGGTTGCCGATGCCGCCGATGTTCTGGAGGATGCGGGTGCGCGTGGGATGGGCGAAGAGAGCAAAATCGAGGAGGGGGACGAGCGGCGCGCCCTGGCCGCCGGCAGCCATGTCGGCGGGTCGAAAGTTGGAGACGACGGGGACGCCGGTGGCTGCGGCGAGGAGCGACGGCTCGCCGAGCTGCCAGGTGCAGGCGAAGCGGCGGCCTGCGTAGAGCGCGGGCGAGCCCTGGTGATAGATGGTCTGGCCATGGCAGCCGATGAGGGCGGGGCGGATTTTGGTGGCGTCGATGGTGGCGCGCACGGCTTCGGCGTAGGCGAGGCCGAGACGCCAGTTGAGGCGGGCTAATTCGGCGGCGGAGATGGAGCGGGCGTCCATGGCGGCGAGGATGGCGCTGCGCAGAGTGCGCGGGAACGGGAAGGCGCGGTGGGCGAGGAGGTTGAGCTTCAGGGGAGCTGGTTTGGGCGCGATGCGAATGAGGGCGACGTCGATGCCGTCGGCGGAAGTGCCGCTCATGATGCCGGCGACGGTGAGGGTGCGGGGTTGGGTCACGCGTAGAGCAATTCTAAATACTCGGCGGAGTGGGGGCTGAGTCTGCGCGATCATCGGCACGGATGTTCTGACGAGGGGAACCATCCCTCAGCGGCTGAAGCCGTGGTGATTTGAAGCCGCTTTCGGCACAGCTGAAGCTGTGCCCCTTCAAAGAATCGAGTTTGTTCCGCAAGCTGTGAATTCGCGCCCTGATAGAAAAGCGGGTGTTGAGCCGGGATGGTTTCGTGCTCTCCCACATCTGCCAAAAGCGGGCAGATATGGGGCACCCGGGGGTCGTGTCCTGATAC
>DATJQW010000108.1:0-17730 GCA_035505395.1 Acidobacteriaceae bacterium | reverse complement strand
CCTTCCGCTAACCGCTTCATCGCTGACCGTTTCTCAGCTAACCGCTCTTGAGCGAACCGCTTCTTAGCTGACTACCATCTTCCCAATCGTCGCCAGCTGCATGTTCGACGTGCCCTCGTAGATCGCCCCGATCTTCGCGTCCCGGTAAAACTTCTCCACCGGATAATCCTTCACGAACCCGTACCCGCCATAAATCTCCACCGCCCTGCTCGCCACGCTCTCCGCCACGCGCGACGCGAACAGCTTCGCCATCGCCGCCTCTTTCACAAATGGGACGCCCGCGCCCTTCATCCGCGCCGCGTTGTACACCAGCGCCCGCGCCGCCTCGATCTCGGTTGCCATCTCCGCCAGCGCAAACTGCACCGCCTGGAACTCCGCAATCGGCTTCCCAAACTGCTTCCGCTCCTTCGCGTACTTCACCGCGCAGGCCCACGCGCCCTCGGCCAGCCCCAGCATTTGCGCCGCAATCCCGATCCGCCCCTCGTTCAGCGTCTCAATCGCGATCTTGTATCCTTTGCCGGCCTCGCCCAGCACGTTCTCCCCGCCCACGCGGCAGTCGTCGAACAGCAACTCGCACGTCGACGACGCCCGGATCCCCATCTTGTCTTCCTTGTGCCCCACCGTGAACCCCGGCGTGCCGCGCTCCACCAGAAACGCGGTGATTCCCTTGTATCCCGCCGCCGGATCAACCGTCGCGAACACCAGAAACAGGTCCGCTTCCATCGCGTTGGAGATCCACAGCTTCCGCCCGTTCAGCACATACCCGCCGCCGTCGGCCTTCGCCTGCGTCGTCAGCGAGAAGGCATCCGATCCCGACCCCGCCTCGCTCAGCGCGTACGCGCACACCGTCTCCTGCGCCATCCGCGGCACGTACATCGCCCGCTGGCCGTCATTGCCCCAGCGCAGCAGCGCGTTCACGGCCAGCGTGTTCTGCACATCCACCATCACCGCCACCGCCGGATCGACGCGCGCAATCTCTTCCACGGCCAGCACCGCGCTGAAGAACGACGCCCCCGCGCCGCCCAGCTCCATCGGAGCCTCAATGGCCATCAGCCCCAGCCCGAACAGCTGCCGCAGAATTCCCGCGTCCATCTTCTGCTGGTCATCCATGGCGCGCACCAGCGGCGCAATCTCCTGCTGCGCAAACTGCCTCACGGTGTCCCGCAGCATCGTTTCTTCTTCACTCAGCACGGTCAGCGGCGCAGCCGCCTCCGTACGCACCTCGGTTTGGCTCATAGCGCTCTCATACTACCGCGCAGCCCCAACCCCGCGCAGCCTCTTCAATCCGGGCTGCGGTCGTTTCCAGGCTAAACTCGCTCCACACGCCTCCCCTGCAGGTCGATCTTTCCCCAGGAGGAATCATGCCGAACGACGCAAAAGTCACCCTGCACATGGTTGCGAGCCTCGATGGCTTCATCGCAAAGAACGATAACGATGTCTCCTGGCTGAATGCCGAGGGAGGCGTCTACGAAGCCGGGGTCTCCATGACCGCGGAAGAGGCCGCAGCTTTCGTCCAGGCCATCGACTGCTATGTGCTCGGATCCCGCACCTACCTGCACGCGCTGGAACTGGGCTGGCCCTACGGCAACACTCCCACGGTGGTGGTCACCAGCAGAGCCTCGCTGCCGGCGAAGCCGAGCGTCGAGTTCTATTCGGGCGATCTCGAAGCGCTGGTCAGGCGGAAACTCGCGCCGCGGTTTCGGAACATCTGGCTGGTGGGCGGAGCCCTGTTATCTCAGCGCTTCCTGGAGCTCGGCCTGGTGGACGAAATCATCCTCACCGTTGCCCCGGTCCTGCTGGGCGACGGGCTTCGGCTATTCGGCGGTCTTCTGCCCGAACAGAGATGGAACCTGAAGAATGTCGTCGCTTACAGAAACGGCTTCGTTGAGCTTTCCTACGCCGCGTCCACCTCATGAGCGGCTCAGCAGCCCATGCGGCGAACGCCCGGCTACCCATGTGAACACCGGATTGTTGTTCTCTGAGCTCTGAGCTCTGTGCTCTGAGCTCTGAGCTCTGAGCTCTGTTCTCTGTGCTCTGTGCTCTGAGCTCTGTGCTCTGTTCTCTGTGCTCTGTTCTCTGTGCTCTGTGCTCTGTGCTCTGTTCTCTGTGCTCTGTTCTCTCTGCTCTGTTCTCTGAGCTCTGTTCTCTGAGCTCTGAGCTCTGTTCTCTGAGCTCTTTGCCCTGAGCCCTGTTACGCGAACTCCCGCGCCGCGTCCCGCACCAGCTCCCCGATCTCCACCGCCGGACCCGGTCCGCTGTACCCCGGCATCACCCGCAGCCGCTTCAGGATCTTCAGCGTCAGCCCGGTCAGCGGCCGGTCGTGCAGCTCCCGCACCGGAACCCACGCGCGCTCGCCCGTCGCATTCGTCAGCAGCTTCTGCTCATCCGTGGTGAGCCCATAGACGGTCACGTAATAGTTAGTGGTCGTAATCGCGTGGCGGATGGTCAGCAGCGCGGCCTTCTCGTTCTCCTCGCCTTCCTTCACCGCCGGCAGCTCCCACATACCCGGCATCTGCGCCGCGTCCACCGCCCGCCGCTCCAGCAGCACCTCCGACTTCGGCCACTGCTTCCGCTGCAGCAGCCCCAGAGCCTGTTTCCGGCTCAGCATCTTTTTCTGCCGCGGCGCCGCGTGTTCGCCCCTGGTTGCGCATCCCTCGCGCACCGGGCAGCTCACGCACACCGGACCGCGCGGCAGACATACCGTCGCGCCCAGCTCCATCATCGCCTGATTGAAATCCCCCGGCCGCTCCGCATCGACCATCTGCATCGCCGCCTGGCGCAGTTTCCCGCTGCGCGCCGCGCCCGCCACCGGTTCGTGGCCCAGATACCGGGTCAGCACCCGCTCCACGTTGCCGTCCACCGCGGCCACGCACTCGCCAAACGCGATGCTGGCCACCGCCGCCGCCGTGTAGACCCCCACTCCCGGCAATCGGTGCAGCTCCGCCGCCGTCCGCGGAATCGCACCGCCATGCTCGGCGATCACCGCCCGCGCCGATTCACGCAGCGCCCGCGCTCGCCGATAGTACCCCAGGCCGCTCCACGCCGCCAGAACCTCGGCCTCGTCCGCACGCGCCAGCGCCGCCAGCGTCGGAAACCTGCGCAGAAATCGCGCGTAATATTCCGCCACCACGGTGGCCCGCGTCTGCTGCAGCATCGTCTCCGATACCCAGATCGCGTAAGGATCGCTCGTCTGCCGCCATGGCAAATCGCGCGCGTGCTCGTCGAACCACGCAAGCAGGCGCCGCCTGAACTTCTCCACTCCCGGCTTCGACATCACTCCAGGATTGTATCCAGTCTGCATGCAGGCCAGCCGCTCCCCCCAGGCCGATCTTCATTCTGCGGTACCGAACTCCTAACGTCCATCCCCCAAAACGCGCACCCGGGTATCCTGTTTCGTGGACCTCATCCGCCGCCTTCCCAAAGCCGAACTGCACCTCCATCTGGAAGGCGCCGTCACCCCCGAGACCCTCGCCGAGCTCAGCGCCCGCCACGACGCCGCGCCCCTTACCCTCGACCAGGCCCGCGCCATTTACCATTACACCGACTTCTCCGGCTTCCTCCTCGCCTTCAAGGCCATCTCCGAACATCTCCGGACCGCCGCCGACTACGAGCTCATCGCCTGGCGGATGGCCGAGCGCCTGGCCCGCCAGGGAGTCGTCCATGCCGAGGTCTATGTCTCGGTCGGCGTCGTCTACTACTGGCGCCGCTGCGACTTCGAGCCCCTCTTTGAAGGCATGGAGCGCGCCCGCCTGCGCGCCGAGTCCGAGCTCGGCCTCACCCTTTTCTGGATCTTCGACGCCGTCCGCCACTTCGGAGTCGACGAAGCCGCCCCCGTCTTCCGCAAGGCTGCCGAGCTCCGCCCGCAGTTCCCTTCCATCATCGGCATCGGCATCGGCGGCGACGAACGCCGCACCGGCGCCGAGCCCTTCCGCGAGCTCTACGCCGAGGCCCGCGCCGCGGGACTGCGCCTCACCGCCCACGCCGGCGAATCCGTCGGCCCTGAAGGCATCTGGGGCGCCATCAACATCGGCGCCGAGCGCCTCGGCCACGCCCTCTCCGCCATCCACGATCCCGAGCTCATCGCCGTGCTCGCCGAGCGCCAGATCCCCCTCGAAATCTGTGTCTCCTCCAACCTCAAAACCGGCTGTTGCCCCCGCCTCGAGGACCATCCCCTGCGCCGCTACTTCGATTCCGGCCTCATGGTCACGCTTAACTCCGACGATCCTGCGCTCTTCCTCAGCGACCTCGAAGACGAATACCGCCTCGCCCACGACGCCTTCGCCTTCACCCCCGAACACCTGCGCGAACTGGCCGCCAACTCCATCGAAGCGAGCTTTCTTCCCCCGGAACGGAAAGTTACCCTCCTTCGTCGCATCGAATCCCTCGAATGAGTGATCGACTCGGTGTTAAAAGCCGATATACAACACAGACGACGCCGATGGGTTCGCCGCAAACCTGCGCTATCATGGACCCATGACGCCCTGGGGAGAGCGCATGTCTCGTTGCCTGAAGAAATGCCGGAAGGCTGTTGAGGATCAGTGGGAAGAGTCTGAAAAGCACTCCGGCTCATCCGGGGCTCTCCGCGCCGTAGGCTGGACCTCAGTCGCCGTGGCCGTTACCGCCCTCGGTCTCTACGTCGGCCGCGAGCTGCGTCTCCGCTACAAGATCCGCCACCGCACCCCCTCCAACCTCTTCTCCCACGCCGGCGAAGACTTCTCGAGCGATCTCAACGCCGAATACGGCATGGGCATTTAGCCCGGGCTCAGACATGAGCGGATATCCAGCGCGGGAAACAAACTGTTCATTCCCGCCCAACAATCCCTAAACGCTGACCTCTGTACCCTGTCCCTAATTCGTCCTCTCCACCAGATACCGCGCCACCGCCTTGAGCCCCTCCGCCGCCTCGCCATACGGCTCCAGCGCCGCAAACGCCTCCGCGATCAGGCGCGCCGCGTCCTTCCTCGACTGCTCGATCCCGAACACCGCCGGCCACGTCGCCTTGTCGCTGGCCACATCCTTCCCCGCCGTCTTGCCCAGGTGTTCCGAGTCCTGCGTCATGTCCAGCACGTCGTCCACAATCTGAAACGCCAGCCCCGCCTTCGTCCCAAACTCTGTCAGCCGCCGCGCGTCATCCGCGTTCGCACCCGCGTACACGCCTCCCGCCACGATGCTCACCCGGATCAGCGCACCCGTCTTCGCCCGATGGATCGCCGCCACGCTCTCCGCTGTCGGCTTTGTGTGCTCGCCCTCAAGATCCAGCACCTGCCCGCCGATCATTCCCTCCACCGTGCCGGTTGCTTCGGCGATCAACCCCACAATCTTCACCGCGCGCTCCGCTTCGCACCGCATCCCTGCCAGCGTCACATAGGCCTGGGTCTGCAGCGCGTCTCCCGCAAGGATCGCAATCGCCTCGCCGAAAACCACATGGCAGGTCGGCTTGCCGCGTCGCAGATCGTCGTTGTCCAGCGCGGGCAAATCGTCGTGGATCAGCGAGTACGTGTGCAGCATCTCGATTGCCGCGCCCAGCTCCTCCACTCCCTCCGGCAAACCCTGGCTGCCGTGGGCCGCACGGATCGTCCGTGCCGCCTCCGTCGCCAGCACCGGCCGCAGCCGCTTGCCGCCCGCAAACACGCTGTGCCGCATGGCCCCGTGAATCGATGCCGGCGTCCGGGCCGCCGACGGCAGCAGCCGCTCCAGGGCCGCGTCCGTGCGTTCCACGCCCTCACGCAAAATCTGATTGACGTCTGTCTGCATTGCGATCATGCTCTCCCGGCCTCTTCCGCCGCTTTTTCCAGCCAAGAGCCAGTGTAACCGCCAGCGCTGCCGCTGAAATCCCGCGCCCCGCCCACACATCCCCCGTCGTCCGCCACTCAACCGTAATGCGGTTCACGCCCGCCGCAACCGGAATCGCGATCAGCCCGTCTCGCCGCGGCGTCCCTGCGCGCAGCTCCGCGCCGTTGCGCGTCACCCTCCACGCCGGATACGCCATCAGCCGCAGCACCGCAAACCCCGCCTGCTGCGCCGTGACCGTCACCCTGCGATCCTGCACGCCCCATCGCGTCACCTCCACGTCCGCCGGGATCTCCGCCGCGGCATCCGGCGTCCACGTTTCGTCCCCGCTCATCGCCGCGTCCTCGTCGTCCACACCGCGCAGCACCCGGCACGTCGGCACGCCCACCGGCACCGCATCCTGCTCCGCCGGTGTTGGAATGTATTCGTCCGTTCCCTCAGTTCCCGTCGTCGCCAGCGCGGCCACCTGGTCCGGCACGCTATCGCCCGCTTCGCAGGGCTGCCACCAGATCCTGCCCGCTACCGCGGCCATCGCGCCCGCAAACACGAGCGCCATCACCGCGCCCATCCATCTCGCTCGCTGCGGCCACCTTCCGCGCCCCATCGCCATCGCCGCCAGCGCCGCCACCGCCATCCCCAGCACCAACATCCATCGCCACGCGAACTGCACATACGCGAGCTCCGGAGCCGCTCGCCACACCGGCTCGCTCCAGCACAGCTGCAGCATGCAGGCCACGCCCGCAGCTGCCGTCAGCGGAAGCCATGCCGCGTTCCGCTTTTTCCAGGCGGCCCACGCCGCCACGGCCGCGGCTACCATCAGCGCGCCCACAATCCACGACACCGCGTGCAGTACCGCGTTGTAATAGACCAGGTCTCCCGGCTCGGCAGGATACGCCGGCGCTCCCGTCAGCCGCAGCGTATGGAACGGAAAGCTGTCCTCCACCCGCATCAGCGGCCCCACCGCCCGCCAAATCTCCACCCACCGCTGCTCGGCGACTGCCGGGACCATCCAGAACGCCGCCAGGCCCGCGCCCAGTGCCAGTCCGCCGGCCGCGCGCACTGCCGGAGCCCAACGCCGCTCCATCCCCGCCCGCACCGCCGCCAGCACCGCCAGCAGATAGCACCCCATCACCGCCGCCGGCGCATCCGTCAGCCACAACAGCGCCACCACCAGCC
The DNA here is from genome assembly GCA_035505395.1 of Acidobacteriaceae bacterium. GTDB lineage: Bacteria > Acidobacteriota > Terriglobia > Terriglobales > Acidobacteriaceae > Palsa-343. The sequence continues at coordinate 10,764 of DATJQW010000108.1, read as the reverse complement.
CCAGCGCCGCTACCCTCCGCCGCTCCGCTGTTCCTGAGCTCTGCGCTCTGAGCTCTGTGCTTTGTTCCACCAGCAGCGGCATCCACACCGCCGCCAGCAGCTCCGCCAGTGCGCCCCGCTCGTAGATCAGGAACATCAGGTAGGGATTCGCCACATAGAGGCACGCGCCCAGCGTCGCTGCCGTTTCGCCAGCCCCCAGCCGCATCGCCATCCGCCGGAAAGCCCACCCTGCCGCGCCCAGAGCCAGCGCGACAAACACCAGCGGCGTCCAGCGCCAGGGCATCGCTATCCCCAGCGTCGCGCCCAGCACGCGCGAGACCGGGGGATAGAACACGAATCGCGGCTCGCCCGTTCCGAAATTCGCCGATGCGTCCCACGAGGGATACGCAACGCCGTCATGCCAGCTTCGCGCCAGTTCCAGCCAGTTCTGCAGGTGGAAATCGAAGTCGGCGCCGCAAGGCGTGCCCCGCACCGTCATCGGAAGCACGGCCACCACCACCACCGCCGCCAGCAACAGCCTGCCCCGCATGACCTTTCTCCCACAGACAGAGATCGGAAATCAGCGACCAGACATCGAGGAGGTGCCGGCAACTATTCTTCCCTGTCAGCTGTTCGCCGGTCGCCGTTCACTGATCTCTGTTCATGCCCTCACGGCTCCAGCCGCAGCGTGTGCGCCGTCGCCGCGGTCACCGCCGCATCCGTAAACGGCAGCGCAAAGGTCTTTCCGCCGTACCAGTACTCCCACTGGTCGCGATAGTACGGGCTCAGCGGATCCCCCGATTCCCCCATCACGATGTTTTCCGTCGCCGCATCCACATTGCTCCAGTCGATCGTGAACCGCTGCGACGGCCCAAACGTCCGCGCCACCTGCTTCACCGTTGTCGTGTCGCCCGATTGCGGCTGCGCTCCCGTTCCCGTCCAGTCCCTGAACCACGGCACCAGCCCGAACAGCGGATGCTCCACGTCCACCGGATGCGCGTATCCGTATCGCCACTGGCTCAAATCGTGCGGCGCGTGGTCGAACTTCAGCCCCTGCCGCACCATGTCCGCCAGAAAGTCGTCCCACGATGCGTATCCCGGCGGCAGCCATGCGGCCGGCTCGTTCATCAGGATTTGTTCCCCAGCATAGATGCTCTCGCCCCACTCGTAATGCCGCCACTCCGGTCCCAGCTTCGGCTCCAGCAGCATCGGATAAAACACCGCCTTGGCCGCCGCCACAATCGCCGCCGGAGCCGAATCGACTCCCAGCGCGCCGTTCCACGTTCGCAGCAGATCCGCCGCCTGCCGCAGCTGCGAGTCTGCGTGGCTCGCGTGGTCGATCCCGTACGCCAGCCGTTGCGCGATCTCCTGGTCGACCTCCGAATACACATCCGTCTGCAGCGTCAGCATGTCTGCCGGCGTCAGCTTGTCCTTCGGCTCCAGCCATTTCCAGATGCGCTCGTTGCGATACGGTTCGCCCCACTCCAGCGTCAACTGCGGAATCGCCGCCGTCGTCGCCCCACCCGCAGCAGGCTCCGCCAGGGCCACCGGTCCGCCTGCAGCCGGCGGACCCGAACCGCCGGCTGGAACCACCGGCGCGCCCGTGATCGGCGGGCTGGGGTTGTCGGGCGTTACCCGCGCATTCGCCGTCGCCAGCAGGCCGTCCGGCGGGTCGTACGCCGTCGGCAGCTGATCGAAGGGTATGAATCCCGCCCACTCGTGCGCCCGGTCCGCAATCGGCACGCCCTCCAGTCCGTTAGGACGCAGCGGGATCACCCCCACCGCCTGATAGCCGATGTTCCCCTCATCGTCGGCGTAGACCACGTTCTGCGTCGGTCCCCACCACGACTCGAGCGCCGTGCGAAAATCCTGCCAGTTCGCCGCCGTATCCATCGCCAGCAGCGGAAACCCTTTCGCCTGCGGGCTGTAGGCGGTCCAGTCCAGGGCCAGCGTGCGCCGCTCCCCAGGAATCAGCGGCGTGATCACCACCCCGTGATCGGTCCGTTCCACATCCACCGTCACATCGCGGCCCCAGCGCACGTGGATGGTCTCCTCATCGTGCTCGAACGGATGCCACGCCCCGTCCGTTCCCAGATATTGGTCCTGCCCGTTGGTCTTCTCCACGTAAATGTCCTGGGTGTCGCCGTAGAGCGACGTGAATCCCCACGCCACATGCTCGTTATGTCCGGCCACGACAAACGGGATCCCGGGGACGCTCACCCCGGCGGCATGAAACCCCGGCGCCTTCATGTCGATCTCGTACCAGATGTTGGGAATCTGATGCGCCAGGTGCATGTCGTTGGAGAGCATCGCCTGCCCGCTCGCCGTCCGCGATCCGGCCACCACCCACTCATTCGATCCCGGATCGCACCCCATGCACGCCGTCGCCGCGATCTCGTCCATCACCTCGGTCCAGGGATCCTGCGGTTCCCTCGGACTCAGCGCCCACGCTGCCACCCGCGCCATGCTCACTGATCGCTGTTCCCTGGTCGCTGATCGCTGCCCTGAGCTCTGCGCTCTGAGCTCTGAGCCCTGTCGTGCGCCCTGTCCCGCGCTCTGCGCCGTTCGCTCCGTGCTCGTTCCCCACGCCCCCGTCTGGCTCGGATCCAGCGGGATATCCGGAATCGCCTGGTTCGGCGCGGTGATCGGAGGCTCGCTCGAAACCGGCGGATGGTCCCGCCACGACCCCGTGGGATACAGATTCGCCGCCATCGCCGGCCCCAGTTTCGCCGTAATCCGTTCCCGCTCGATCTTCTCCGGCCAGTGCTCGTCGAGCATCTGCACCATGGCCATTACCACCAGCATCGAGTCCACCGGCTGCCACGCCGCCGGCTTATACATCAGCAGCCGGAACTCCGCCGGCAGATCGCTCGCATGCGCGGCAATGTACGCGTTCACGCCCGCTGCGTAGTCGTTGAAGTAGCGCCTTTCCTGCTCGCTCAGGCTCGCCGTCAGCCGCTCTGCGGTGGTGCGCATCGCCAGCACCCGCTGGATGCGGTCGTGCTCCACCAGCTTCGGCCCCAGAATCTCCGCTGCGTCCCCGGCCGCCATCCGCCGCGCCATGTCCAGTTGCCACAGCCGGTCCTGCGCCGTCACGTAGCCCTGCGCAAAAAGCAGATCGTCCAGGTTCTGTGCCTCGATATGCGGAACCCCGTGCGCGTCCCGCCGCACCGTCACCGCCGCCGTCAGTCCCGGCGTCAGAATCGTGCCATCCAGCTGCGGCAGCGACGTGCGCATGGTATGCGTCAGCCACGCCGCGCCCCCTACCACCGCACCCGCCCCGGCCAGCAGCAGCAGACAAAGCAAAATCAGCACGATCCGCACAAACGGATGCCGCCGCTCCTCCACATCATCGACAGGAATACTGCGTCCCAGAGGCATGCAGCCTCATTGTCGCAGACCCCAGGGGGCATCATCCGAGCTGGTCTCGCTCGGGGGGAGTTTCCGCCCTGCGCGCTGAGCTCTGCGCTCTGATCCCTGATCCCTACCTCCGGCTCGCCGGCGGCACGATCCCGTTCATGCGCAGATACTCCACCATCTGCCCGTAGTGATCCATCGAGTGCGCGATCCCGTACGCTGCCAGCGTCGCCCGCGTCAGGTGCCGCTGCGGAGGCCCCACCGGCTCAAACGCGTTCTCCACCGTAATCGTGCTCACCGCCGCATGCGCGTACGCGTACGACTTCTTCAGCGCATCGACAATCTGGTCCTTCGTCGTCAGCGCCTCAATGGTCTTCGCATCCACCGCGCCCGGCACCCCGTAGGCGCGAAAGATGCTGTAATTCGCCTCAGTCAGGTGCTTCACCTGCTGCGCAAACGTTCGCACGCCCGCATACAGCCCGAAGGACGTCGGCGGCGCAAAGTCGAACTTGTCCGCCGGCATCGCCTCTGCCGCGGGAACAATCTGACTCTCCATAATCGACAGCAGCGAGTTAAAGCTTTCCGCCGGGCTCACCGCCGCCGCGCTCGCCTGCCCCGCCGCCGAACCGCCGCTTGCCGCTGCCTGCGCCACCGCCATCGCCGGCGCTATCGCCGCCGCCACCCACAGCCCTGCCACGATCACTCGTCGATGCATACGCGATCTCCTCTTCCGCGGCCAGTCCCGCTGGCGCCGCCCCGCCAGCCTAACAAAATCCGGCCGCTCTCTGGCGCCTTCCTGATTCCGCCATCTGCCGGCCGCCGGCTTTCAGCCAAATCCCGACGCTCGCGCCAAGCCAGGCAGATTACTTTCGTGACATTCCCTCCAGTGATAAGCGTTCCCAATCTCGATTTATCTTGGGGTATTAGCTACCTTGTAATATTCCCGTAACCAAATCCTGTAATTCTGGAACACGGATGCTCCCGCGCCAATTCAGCTACCCCCAGTCCAAAGGCGCAGGTGTGTCACACCGGGCTGATCCAGGTCCGTAAACGCTGAGTTAACGCCCGGCGCCAGGCCTTCCTTGAAGTGTCTTCGGAGCTACGGGCACCGAACCGCTTAAGGAGAGCCATTCATGCGCAGGTCAGTTTCCCTGTTCGCCATAGCCGCCGTCATCCTGATCACAGGATGCTTCGGACCGGCAGCGCGAGCCCAGTCCACCACCGCCGGAGCCATTGCCGGCACCGTCTTCGACCAGTCAGGCGCCGTAATCGGTGGCGCCGCTGTGGATATCCACAACCTCGCCACCAACGCGTTCATCCATCTCACCGCGGACGGAAGCGGCTTCTTCAAGGCGCCGCTGCTGCAGCCCGGAACCTACGCTGTCACCTTTTCGGCCAGGGGATTCTCCAATTACCGTGCCGATGCCGTCGTGGTTCAGGTAGGCCAGATCACCTCGCTCGAACCCCACCTCGCCATCGCCGGGGGTTCGACCTCCGTAGTCGTCACCGAGCAGACCCCGGTCCTCAACCTTGAGTCGCCCGCCTTCAGCGACACTATGTCCGGCAAGGCTCTGACCAGTATTCCGATCAACAACCGCCGCTGGTCGAGCCTCGCCATGGAAACCCCCGGCATCGTCTCTGACGGCAACGGTTACGGCCTGGTCAGCGTCCGCGGTATCAGCACCCTGCTCAATAACGTGGAGATCGACGGTGCCGACGACAACCAGGCGTTCTTCGCCGAAGAGCGCGGCCGCACCCGCGAAGCCTACTCCACCTCCGGCAGCGCCGTCCGCGAATTCGCCGTTAACACCGGCGTCTACTCCGCGCAGTACGGGCGTGCGGCCGGCGGCGTCATCACCTCGGTGACCAAAAGCGGCACCAACCAGCTTCACGGCCAGGCGTATTTCTGGGACCGGGAAAGCAACTGGGCTGCGTACAACGATTACACGAAGGAATCGTTCCTCGACCCCAGCTCCGGCCAATATGTCGCCCAGCACATCAAGCCGGAAGATCTCCGCAAAATTTACGGCTTCACCGCGGGCGGCGCCCTCATCAGGGACAAGCTCTTCTGGATCTACACCTACGATCAGCACACCCACGTCTTTCCCGGGACCGCAGTTCCCGAGAATTCCAGCGAGTTCTACGCTCTGCCCTCCGCCAGCCTGCCCGGCAGCAGCGCCTGCAACACAACCACCGGCTATGAATCCGGCGCCAGCGGCGACTCCAATTACACGCTCGACAGCCAGGCCTGCACCCTGGCCGCGCGCCAGGGCGTCAGCTACGCCCAGGGCGTGGCGCTCTACGATGCCGGCATTGCCGGCCTCAACTCCGACATCGGTTCGGTTTCACGCTTCGGCTACCAGGAGATCAACACTCCCAAACTGGACTGGCAGATCAACGACCGCGAACACCTTTCGGTTCTCTATCACCGGCTGCGCTGGGATTCTCCGGGCGGCGTTCAGACTTCCTCCAGCGCAGATTATGGCCGCGATGCCTGGGGCAACGACTTTGTGAAGCTGGATTACGGCGTCACCAGGCTCACCAGCCTGATCACGGCCAACCTGAGCAACGAAGTCCTGTACCAGTACAGCCGCGAGCTCGACGACGAAGGCCAGCAGCCCTACACGCCTTACACCCAGGCCAACCTGGTGGGCAGCGGAGCTTCCGGGGGCAACGTGCCGTACGTTGAAGTGGACACCGCCGAGGGCATGAATATCGGCTCGCCCTACTATTCCTACCGCGTGGCTTATCCTGACGAGCGCAAGTGGCAGGTCAGCGACATCCTCTACTGGAACCACGGCAATCACAGCCTGAGATTTGGCGGCGATCTGCTGCATAACTACGACCTGTTGAACAACACCTACGAAAGCAACGGCGAATTTGTCTATTCGTACCTCGGCAACTACATCAATGATCAGCTGAATCGCAACGCGGGCAGCGCGAATACCTGCAACTCGACCGCCTCGTCCGCCGCAACCTCCTCCACCAGTGCAGTGGGCGCTTACCCCTGCTATGCCGATTTCTACCAGGGCTTCGGCAATCCTGCCTACGCCATCTCCACCCTCGATTCAGGTCTCTTCGCGCAGGACAACTGGAAGTTCTCACCTCGCCTGACCCTGGAGCTGGGCATGCGCTGGGATGAGGAGCTCCTGCCCGGCCCCGACCCGAATCTCACCGCCGCCACTCCCACCTGGACTCCTTATCCTCAGCTGCAGAACAATCCCGGCGACAAGCTGAACTTCGGTCCGCGCGTCGGGTTCTCCTGGGATATGACCGGCAAAGGCGTCACCGTGCTGCGCGGCGGTTACGGCGTCTACTACGGCCGCATCAACAACGGCGAACTGCTGGAGATCCGCCTCAACACCGGCAGCCCCAACGGCCAGTACACCACCACTTACAAACCCACTTATAGCGGCGCGCCGCAGTTTCCTAACATCGAAACCGGAGCCGGCGCCGCCTCGGCCAGGCCCAGCTCGAACTTCCTCGCTTCCAATCTCCGCAGCCCCGAGGTGCAGGAGTTCGATCTTCAGCTGCAGCAGGGCATCGGCCACGGAACGGTGGTCTCGGCCAGCTACCTCGGCGCGCTCGGCCGCAGGCTGCCCAACTTCCTCGACGTCAACCTCAATCCCGTGGAAACGCCGCTCACCATCACCGTTTCCGACGCCTCCAACAAAGGTCCGCTCGGCCCCAACGGAACAACCTATTCGGTGCCGCAGTTCACCTCCTACGGCAATACCGCCCTCTTCGGCTCGGTGGCCGATAACTACGAGCAGATCACCGAGATGATCAGCAACATCAACTCCAACTACAACGCGTTTGTCGCTGAGGTTCAGAACCACACTCTGCACAGCCTGCAGTTCGACGCCAGTTACACCTGGTCACACGCACTGGATTGGGGTCAGAACACCGATACCAGCAGCACCGCCACCAACAACTGGTTCAACCCCTATGGCGACGACCGCGTCAACTACGGCAATTCGCAGTTCAACGTCCCCAACCGCTTCGTCGGCTACGCTCTGTACAGCTTTCCCAACCTGGCCACCGGCCGCTGGGTGAAGCACCTCGCCAACAACTGGAGCATCGACGACACCTACCAGGTGCAGAACGGCCTTCCCTACACCGTGGGCGTCAGCGGCTACTTCAGCACCGGCGTCCTCAGCGACTGGAACGGCGGCTCCGGCTCGGCCATGATTCCTATGATCGGTCAGGATACCGAGCGCTATCCGCGCCACCAGGTCGACGATGTCCGCCTGCAGAAGGATGTCGCCCTGACCGAGCGCTACCACCTGCAGCTGATGGCGAACGTCTTCAATCTGGCCAACCACCAGAACATCGATGGCCTGGGGACGACGGCCTATAAGCTCTCAGGAACCACCGCCACCTATCAGGGCCAGGGCTCGCTCGGTCCCAACACCTACCAGGTCCCCACCAGCTCGAACAACAGCGGCTTCCTGTACACGCCGCGCGAGATCGAAATCGCCACCAGGTTCGTCTGGTAATCCGAATCTGCCTCCTGCAGCGGCGGCTTCGGCCGCCGCTTCTTTTTTGCATTCGCCGCCGCAGCGTTGCCGAAGTTTTTCCTCGACCCTTGCTGGCTGCACCCGCGCGCCCGTAACCTGTCCCTGGCTGCAGCCGGCTGTCTCTGCATCTCCATAACCAGATGCTCCTCGTATCCTCCTCCGCTCTCGAATCCCAGCTCGACGCCCTCGCTCGCGCCTGCGCCGATCCCCGCGCCGGCCTCTTCGGCCCTCGCTCCGCCGCCTGGCAGATCTCACGCGAATCCGGCGTCTTCCTCGCCGCCGGACGCGCCGCCCTCCTCCAGCTCGCCCATCCTTGGGTTTCCGCCGCCATCGCCGACCACTCCGCCGTCCTCCATCGCCCCATCGCCCGCTTCCACAACACCTTCCGCGTCGTCTTCACCATGATCTTCGGATCGCTCCCGCAGGCCCTCCACGCCGCGCGCCAGCTCCACACCCTTCACACGGCCATCCAGGGCGAGCTGCCAGCCTCGGCCGGCGCCTGGCCGCGCGCCGCCCGCTACGAAGCCAACGATCTCGACGCGCTCCGCTGGGTCTTTGCCACCCTCGTCGACAGCGCCGTCCTCGCATACTCTGCCGTCCTCCCGCTCGACGACGCCCTCCGCAATCGGTACTACCAGGAGATGCACCGCTTCGCCGCGCTCTTCGGCATCCCCTCCGCTGAACTCCCCTCCGCCTGGCCCGCCTTTGCCGATTACGTCGCTGCCATGTTCGCCTCAACGCAGCTCGCCGTCACCCCTGCCGCCCGCGCCATGGGCCAGGCCATTCTCTCCGGAGCAGGTTCCGCGCTCCGCCCTCCCCGCTGGTTTCGTGCCCTCACCGCCCAGTGGCTCCCGCCGCGTCTCCGCGATGAATTCGCCCTGCCGCTCACCTCCCGCGATCGCCGCGCCGTCGACCGCTCTCTGCGCTGGATCCCCCGCCTCTACACGGCCCTCCCCGCAACCCTCCGCTGCGTCGGCCCCTACCACGAAGCCTGCGCCCGCCTCGCCGGACACTCCCCCGGCCCCCTCACCCGCCGCAACACCCGCTTCTGGATCGGCGAGCCCACCCTCCCCACCGGCACGTAGCCATCGGCTGCTGCCCTCCACGCCCGGCAACAGGCCACACCACCCGGGCCGTCAGCCATTTGACATTCCCCAACGCCCTCCCCTACCCTCGTATTCAGATGAAGCTCCTCTCCGCCATCCGCTGCTGTCTGTGCTGCTGCTGTTGCTGCTGCACCGCGCGGATGCGTGCCTGAGCCGAATCGACGACTTCGAGAACCTCAGAACCCACCCGCTGCTCCGGCCCGGTGGGTTTTTTCATCGCCCCTGCGCCGCAAAGGAACTCCTCAGAAGAAAGGAAACCCATGTCGCTTCGCATCAACGATGTCGCCCCCGACTTCACCGCCGAGACCACTCACGGCACCATCCATTTCCACGAGTGGATCGGTGACAACTGGGCGGTGCTGTTCTCCCATCCCAAAGACTTCACGCCGGTTTGCACCACCGAGCTCGGTGCTGTTGCCGGCCTCGAGAAGGAATTCGCGAAGCGCGGCGCCAAAGTCATCGGCCTCTCCGTCGACCCGGTCGACAGCCACAAAAAGTGGGAAGGCGACATCCGCGACGTCACCGGCCACGCGGTCAATTACCCCATGATCGGCGACCCCCAGCTCAAAGTGGCCAAGCTCTATGACATGCTCCCCGGCGATGCCGGCGACTCCTGCGAAGGCCGCACCCCCGCGCACAACGCCACCGTCCGCACCGTCTTCGTCATCGGCCCCGACAAGCGCATCAGACTCCGCCTTGACTATCCCATGACCACCGGCCGCAACTTCGACGAGATCCTGCGCGTCCTCGACTCCATCCAGCTCACCGCGAAGCACAAGGTGGCAACCCCGGCCAACTGGAAACAGGGCGAAGACATCATCATCACCGGTGCGGTCAGCAACGAAGAGGCCGACAAGATTTTCCCCGGTTACAAGACGGTGAAGCCATATCTCCGCACCGCCGCCCAGCCGAAATAAGGGAAGCTGAAGGAGCTATTGATAACTGGCAACTGAAACCTGACAACTGTATTCAAGAGCACCGGTGGCGAAGTGGCTAACGCGCTGGTCTGCAAAACCAGTATTCGCGGGTTCAATTCCCGCCCGGTGCTCCAACAACTATGCGGCGGTGCCCCCGGCGCTCAACGTACCCTCACTCCTCTTTGTGCTTGTCCAAATAGTCGTGCTGGAGGTGCTTGGCAATGGCCTCTGAGAGCGATTGGATTCCCAGCGGACCACTATTTCCCTTGCGCACCTGATACGCCCAGACTACTGCGCCATCCTGGTTACGTACCAATTGCACGGACACCTCCGAGTAGCCATTCATTCCGATACAGTCCATGAACATGCACCGGGCAAATTTGCTGCCTGTGCTTTCCGCCTTGGAATCGACCGGGGTGGCCTGTAGCGTGTATTCCGCTTTTGTGGCCCGGGTGAGAATTGTAGCCTTGACATGCTTCTTCACGAACGCCGCGCTGATGGCAGTTTGGAATCCGTTATCAGAGGAAATGTAAATGGTTGGAGGTTGCGATTGAGCAAACCCCGATGCTACAGCAAAGCCGAGAAGCAGGCAGAGAACGACGGCAATGCGTTTCATTGGCTCGTAACCCGGGTTGGGATTGAATAACTCAAACCAACCTACTCGAACCTGGAGCATCTGTTCAAGCAGAATTTATGCAAAGTAACCACCCCCAAAAGTTCCCCCCTACTCCGCGGCCACCACAGTCCCCTTCGGCTCCGCGCCCGGCGCCGCCGGAGGCTTCGCGAACGCCGGCTGCTCGTACTTGTACAACACGTTGAAGAAGAACTTGTACGTTCCGTGCGACTGCGCCCGCCACTGCGGCTTGAATCCGTAAAGGAAGATCC
>DATJQW010000107.1:0-6126 GCA_035505395.1 Acidobacteriaceae bacterium | reverse complement strand
GGCACGATCAAGTATCGCAGGAAGCGGGCGGGAAGGAAAGAGAAAAGCTGGTGACGGGGCTGGGATGGAGCAATTGGGCGGGGTTTCGAGGGGAAGGCTGAACCTGAAGGACGAAAAACGGCCGCGTTATGAACGAATCCTGGCCGGTCTCAATGACGGCAGGAGGGATCAGGCCATGGCGTGGTGGTTGTCGGTGGGCTGCTGAAGCAGGAGGTGCGGGGATGGATCGGTAGAGGGATGGCCGAGGAGGTATCCCTGAGCCTCGTCGGTGCCGAGCCGGCGGATCATGTCGAGCTGCTCCTGGGTTTCGATGCCCTCGGCGACGACCTTCATCTGCAGATCGCGGGCCAGGGTAAGGATGGAGCCGACAAAGTTCCGGGTTTCGCGGCGCAGCATCATCTCGCTGACGAAGGAGCGGTCGAGCTTGAGGCAATCGAAGGGGAGCTTGGGCAGATAGCTGAGGCAGGAGTAGCCGGTGCCGAAGTCGTCGACGGCGACGCTGACGCCCATGCGCTTCAGGCGCAGCATGATCTCGGCGGCGCGCTCCATGCCGTTGACGGTGGCCGATTCGGTGAGCTCGATCTGGAGCAGGGTGGGGGCAAGGCCGGTGCGCTGGAGGACATCGGCGACTTCTTCAAAGAATGAGTCGCGGGCGAACTGGACGCTGGAGACGTTGACGGCGACCTGGATGGGACGGCGGGCGAGATCCTGCCAGGCGACGGCCTCCCGGCAGGCGCGCTCCATGATGTAAGCGCCGAGGGGAATGATGAGGCCCGACTCTTCGGCGATAGGAATGAAGACGGTGGGCAGGATAGTGCCGAGCTCGGGGTGGACCCAGCGAGCGAGGGCCTCGAAGCGCACCACGGCGCCGCTGGCGAGGTCATATTCGGGCTGGTAGTGGATCTGGATTTCGCCGCGGGCGATGGCCTGCTGCAGCTCATGCTCGAGGGTGAGGCGCTCGCGAGCTGCGGTGCCGAGGTCGTCGCCAAACTGCACGATGCGGCTCTTGCCGCTGCGCTTGGCGGCAAACATGGCGCAGTCGGCCTGCTGCATGAGCTGTCCGGCTTCGGTTGCGTCGGGGAAGATGCTGATGCCGATGCTGGCGCCGATGCGGATGGTCTGACCGGCAATTTCGAAGGGTGGGCGGAGCAGATCAAGCAGAGTTTCGGCGATCGTGCGGGCATCGCCGCGCTTCTGCACGGTATCGAGGACGAGGGAAAATTCGTCGCCGCCGACGCGCGCCAGGGTGTCGGCATTGCGGAAGCGGCTCTTGAGGCGCTGGCCGACCTGAGCGAGCAGGGCGTCGCCCGTGGCGTGGCCATAGCTGTCGTTGATGAGCTTGAATCCGTCCAGATCGACGCAGAGGAGGGCGACCATCGCTTTTTCGCGACGGGCTCTTGCGACGCACTGCGCGAGGCGGTCGGAGAGCAGTCTGCGATTGGGCAGGCCGGTGACGTCGTCCATGAGCGTCATGCGCCGCAGGCGCATTTCTGCCTCGCGACGAACACCGTCACGGCGCTGGAGCTCGGCCATCATGGCGTTGAAACCTGCAGCCAGGGAAGCAACCTCGTCGACCGGGGGCAGCGGCACCTCGCCATTGTAGGCGTCTTTGGATGTGAGCTGCTGAACAGCTGTGGAAAGCTTCTGCAGCGCATCGCTCACCCGGCGCGATTTCCTGAGGGCTTTTCGCTGCGAGGCAATGAGCAGCAGCAGAACGAAGAGCCAGAGAGACACGAAAGTGGCGACCAGCAGAGCCTGCTGATGGGATTCCCGACTGGCCTGCACGATTTTGGCGACAACGAGGTTCACGCCGGGGGCAGCGTTGCGCAGAGAAAGACCGTCGGTTCCTTCACTCTCTGCCGGGGGAGCGGGGACAGCGGGCGCGGAGCGGAGATGTTTGCCGGATTTTCTCGCAGCCGCAGAGGCCGGGCCGGAGCTCGCCGACCGCGCGGGGGACGCGGTGGGCCCGCCAGCCCTGATCACGTCGAGGAGCAGGACTTCGTCGGGGTGGATATCGGCACGGGGCGGCGCAAGGGTGAGCGGGACGGCTCCGGTTGCGTCGTGAACCCAGATATGGGCGCCGCGAGAGTCGGCCGCGATGACCGCAACGCGAAGGTGGACGTGGGAGTTGGCCGGGAGAGCGGCGAGCTGAGCGATGGGGGTGGTGGGAGCCGAGGTGTATTTCTGCCACAGCCCGACACACAGGAGCGCAGCGCCCAGCGCGGGCACCAACACTGCGGCTATGCGGAAACCCGATGCGCCCTTCCGCTCCATTCCGACATAGTGCGCGGGCGGGGAGGCGCAGCGCCATACAACTTTCGGGCTTTTGGCGGCTGGGGGCGGCCCGGACGGGCGGCTCGGGGCGCTTATTGGGGCTTGTAGGTCCCCTCTCCCCAGTGAATGGTGACTACCGGAGCGCAGGCGGGATCGGGCTTAGCCGCGGGCGGTTCTCCGGGTGTGTGCAGAATGCCCACGTAGCGGACGGTGGTTTCGCCGGACGTTCCACCATGTTCGGCGGGGAGGACGGCAAAGACCATGCGCCCATTGGGATCGGTTTTCGAGTTCAGGGTCTGGGTCTGGCCGGCGGTGGTGGTTTCGACTTTGACGGTGGAGCTGGGGGGAAAGCCGTTGCCCTGGATGATGTCGAGGCTGGCGTCTTTCATGGCGAGGATGGCCTGGAGACTGCAGCCCTTGTCGGCGTTCACGATGGGATACGGAACAACACTGGTTGCCGCGCCGTTGCTGCGGTCGGCTCCAATGAGGGCGACGCGGATGGCCTCGCCGGGGGCGGCGACGGCCTGGATGGTGACGGGCTGATCGGCCTTCATGGTCTGGGTGCAGGGGGGCGGGAGCGGAGCGGCGGGTTTGGCAGGCGCGGTGCCCCCCGGCGCGGCCGAGGCGGCGGCCGGCGCGGGCGCTGCGGGAGCATTGGGTGCGGCAGGCTGCGCAGGTGCGGCGCAGACGGCATGGCCGCTGGAGTCGAGCACGATATCGCCCATGAGGGTCCTCATGGGCTCACCGAGATTCCAGCGCACGAGAGAAAGATGCTCGCCGGGGCGGAAGCCGGAGCCGGTGATCTGCCAGGTGATCTGGGTGGCGCCGTCGGGAGTTTTGGTGCGGCCGGTTTCGACCAGCGCAATCGCCACGCCAGGGGTGGAGATCTGCGGGCCCCATCGGGCCTCGAGAGCCGCGACCCGGAGGGCGTTCTGCAGGGCACGCTGGCGCTGCTCCTCAGCCACCTCAGCCGGGGTGGGGGTGTGGTCGTCGGGTGGGAGATCCTGCAGATGGAGCGGAGCAGCGCCGGGCGCGAGACCTCCCTGAGGCGCCTGCTGGGAGTTGGTCTGGGACGGCGGGGCGGCTTGCTGGGTGGGCGCCGGAGTGGCGGCGGTGCCGGAAGACTGAGCGGAGGCGCTGAAACCGAGACAGAGGAGGGCTGCGAGACTGCCGGCAGCCAGGGCAAATCGGGAAACCATACGTTTGAGGATATCGAAAAAAAGGGGCGATGGAGCGGCAACGCGGCGGGTGGGTGACGGATCGGGGGAGGGACGTATCTAATGGATGCGATGCGGACGAGGCGACTGATTCCCGCGGTGGTGGCTGCGCTGGTGCTGGCGTGGCTGCCGTTACTGTGCGCGCAGACGGCCGGGGGCAAGCGGCTGATCCTGAAAGACGGGTCGTATCAGATGGTGGCGAAGTACGAGGTGGTGGGCGACCGCGTACGGTATCTGAGCGCGGAACGGGATGACTGGGAGGAACTGCCCTCGTCGCTGGTGGACTGGGCGGCGACCGATAAGTGGAACAAGGAGCACGAGGCGGGCGCGCAACCGGAGAGCTCCGCGGGGAACGGGAGCGCGGGGGCGGCCAATCCGGGGGAAGCCACGGCGGCAGCGATCGACAGCGAAGAGGCGGCGGAGCGCGCCGACCAGCAGGCACGCATGCCCACGGTGGCGCCGGGGCTGCAGTTGCCGGATGAGGACGGGGTGTTCGTGCTGGACAATTTCCAGAACATCCCGGAGCTGATTGTTTTGCAGCAAACCAGCGGGGACGTGAACCAGGGCGGGACGCACAGCGTGCTGCGGGCGGCGATCGACTCATTTCGCGGAGCGCAGGAGCCGGTGAGGATCAACGGGCAGACGGCGCGGGTGCGGCTGCACGTGGACGATCCCACACTGTACGTGAGCCTCGATACGGCCGGCCAACAGTATGCGCCGGAGTCGGCGATGGTGGTGAACACGCACGGCGACGACAGCGTGCAGGACAAGAACTCGTACAGTTCGCCGGAGAGCCGCTACGCGATTGTGCGCGTGGAGGTGGTGCCGGGCGAGCGGGTGATCGGGGCGATCCGGCTGAGGCGGCTGAACGGGCAGATGACGCAGTCGGAAGACATTGTGCCGACGACGGCGACGATCCTCAAGGGAAAGCACTGGATGAAGCTGACGCCGAAGGAGCCGCTGACAGTGGGCGAATACGCGCTGATGGAGATTCTGGGGCCCGGGGAGATCAACCTGGATGTATGGGATTTCGGGGTAAATCCGGACGCGCCGGAGAACAAGCATCCGATTACGCCGGTGAAGGAATAGCAGCGTCTAGCGAGTAGCGGCTAGCGTTTAGGGAGCAGCGGTTAGCGGGTAGCGGGTAGGGCTGGAGGCCGATGGGGCGCCCTCAGCATTACTAAAGGCAGGTATCGCGGCGTTCCCTTTCCGTGTAGAACACGGATCGTGACAACGCTAAGAACTCGTTCTTTTCGCGATCTGATTGTGTGGCAGCGTGCGATGGCACTGTGCGTCGCGATTTATGAGTTAACGCGGTGCTTTCCCAAAGAAGAGGTGTTTGGGCTTAGCCAGCAGCTGCGACGTGCCGGCGTATCCATGCCCAGCAACATCGCCGAAGGTTACGGAAGGCTCTCGCGAGAGCAATATCGGCATTTTCTGGGCATCGCGCAGGGCTCTAACTTCGAAATTCAGACGCAACTGGCGATTGCGCGCGAACTGCGCCTGGCACCTTGCTCGAACCTCGACCCGGCAGAAGAGCTGTCAGGCGAAGTGGGCAGGATTCTGACATCACTCCTCAAGCGAATGCCCTGCACTCGAGCATGAGCCGGCGGATGGCTTCCCCGCACCGGGCCTGTCAAACCGGGTGCGGGGAAACAGGATCCTCCGCGACGTAACCGCTGCTTTTCCTAAACGCCAGACGCTAAACGCTCAGCGCTTCTGAGCGCGGTCAGCCCTTGTGCTCGAGGGTCTTGAGGGCAGCGATGACCGCGGCGCTGTGGGTATTGGGATCGACGCCGGTCCAGACCTGAACGATTTCCCCCTTGGGATTGATCAGGAAGGTATTGCGGCGGGCGATCTTCATGGGGCCGAAGCTGCCCAGCGAGCCATACTCCTGAACAACCTTCTTATTCGGATCGGCAAGCAGGGTGAAGGTGAGGGAATCTTTGGTGCAGAACTGTTTGTGACTGTCGACAGTGTCGACGCTGACGCCGAGGATGACGGCGTTTAGAGCCTTGTACTGGTCCAGATCGCGCTGGAAGTTGTGGGCCTCGATGGTGCAGCCGCTGGTCATGTCCTTGGGATAGAAGTAGAGGACGACCCAGTGGCCGCGGTACTGGTGGAGGGTGATGGACTGGTTCTCCTGATTGGGGAGGGTGAAATTGGGCGCGTGATCGCCCACCTGAGGCATGGAGGCGTCATCGGCGGCGAATCCGCGGATGGCGGTAAATCCGGCGATAACGAGTACGGCGGCCACTGCAACAGCAATCACAGAAGATTTCGACATTCTGCTTCTCCTTGAGTTGGTGCGGGGTATGTCTTCGTTCTCGCAGACCGACGGAGCACAAGAACGACGGGGTCCTCGCTTCCGATTAAGACGCCCAACCCGAAAGAAAGACTCTTTTTCCAGACGTCCGAACCATTATCCGCGCTCGCTGACGACAACGGCAATGCCGGCTGCGTCGGCCTCGGCGCGGACGGCGTCGCGGTCGAAGATGAGGGTGCGGTGGGCTTCGAGAGCGAGGCAGGTGGCGCCGGCCGCGCGCATGGTGCGGATGGTGGCGACGCCGACCACGGGGACGTCGAAGCGCATGTCCTGCCTGGGTTTAGCGGCTTTCACCACGGTGAGCGAGCG
>DATJQW010000106.1:0-9013 GCA_035505395.1 Acidobacteriaceae bacterium | reverse complement strand
GGCGTTCAGCTGGTCCACCATCGTATTAATGGTGTCTTTGAGCTCGAGGATCTCGCCTTTCACGTCCACGGTGATCTTGCGGGAAAGATCGCCGCGGGCGACAGCGGTGGTTACCTCAGCGATGTTACGGACCTGCGCGGTGAGGTTGCCGGCCATGGCGTTCACCGAGTCGGTAAGGTCCTTCCAGGTTCCGGCGACGCCGGGGACAACGGCCTGGCCGCCCAGTTTGCCGTCGGTGCCGACTTCGCGGGCGACGCGCGTCACTTCGGAAGCGAAGGAGCGCAGCTGGTCGACCATGGTGTTGATGGCTTCCTTCAGCTGCAGGATTTCGCCGCGGACGTCGACGGTGATTTTGCGGGAAAGGTCGCCGCTGGCCACGGCGGTGGCGACTTCGGCGATGTTGCGGACCTGACCGGTGAGGTTCGAGGCCATGGAGTTGACGGAATCGGTGAGATCTTTCCAGGTTCCGGCGACGCCGGGCACCTGCGCCTGGCCGCCGAGCTTGCCGTCGGTGCCGACTTCGCGGGCCACGCGGGTGACCTCGGCGGTGAAAACGCCGAGCTGCTGGATCATGGTGTTGACGATGTTCGCCGAGCGCAGGAACTCGCCTTCGAGGGGGCGGCCGTCGACGTCGAGGCGGACGGTCTGGGTGAGATTGCCCTGGGCGACGGCGGCGATGGCGCGGGTAACTTCGGTCGTGGGGCGCATCAAATCTTCAATGAGCGTGTTGACCGAGGTCTCCATGTCGTCCCATGCGCCGCGATGGCGGGGAACGCGGATGCGTTCGCGGGTCTTGCCCTCTTTGCCGACGGCCTGGCCAACACGCTTCAGCTCGCGGGCCATCTGTTCGTTGGCGGAGACGATGTCGTTGAAGTGGTCGGCGATTTTGCCGGCGAGGCCGGTCCAGGCGACGGGGAGGCGGACACTGAAGTCACCATCCTTCATGGCCTGGAGGCCCTGGAGAATCACAGGCAGGTAATCCGGAACAGGGGGCTGTGCGCCATTGGCGCCAGCAGGCGGAGTTTTCGGTCCGCTTTTTGATTTGGGAGACGGATGAACGGCAGTAGCCATACATGGAACTCCTGAGCGGGTGGACCCTGAAATTATGCCCGGAAGTCACCTTGATGGGGTGAACCCCTGGGACTGGCATGAAAACGGAGCGGTAAATGGATGCACTCGGTGCGGGATTGGGTTGCCTCGGAATTGAGAGAGAACCCGGGGTGAGTCCGCGACGCTGTAGTCTTTGAGGGGAGTGGAGGATGGCTCGGGTGGACAGACGGCAGTTCGTGCGGGGCGCGGCAATGGCGCCCCTGGCGGTTCAGTTGTGGCCGTTCCATGGCCGGAAAGAGGAGGACCGCCGGCTTCTGCTGGTCGGGACGCAGACGTTAACCGGACCGAGCAAGGGGATCTACGCGTGGCGCTGGGATCCCGCGACGGGAAGCCTGCAGGCGGCGGGGCTGGCAGCGGAGAGCCGGAACCCGACTTTTCTGGCCGTCGATCCGGAGGCGAAGTATCTGTTCGCCGCCAACGAGCTGGACGATTTCGGCGGCGAGAAGAGCGGGGCGGTGAGCGCGTTCTCGATCGACGCGGCGGCCGCGAAGGTGACCGCGCTCAATGAGGTCTCGGCGCGGGGAGCGGGGACCTGCAACGTGACCGTGGATCACGAGGGGCGGGCTGTCTTCTGCGCAAACTACGTGGGCGGAAGCGTCAGCTCGTTCGTGATCGATCCGAACGGCCAGATCAGCGACGCGGTTTCGCATTTTCAGTATCACGGGCACGGGCCGAACCCCTCCCGGCAGGAGGGGCCGCATGCGCACCGGGTGACGGTGTCTCCGGACGACCGGTTTCTGCTGGTGAACGACCTGGGGCTGGACTGTATCCACGTCTATCGCCTCGACGACGCCAACGCCAGGCTCACCCCGAATGCGCCGGCGGAGTGGAAGTCGGCCCCCGGGTCCGGCCCGCGAGCGCTGCGCTTCCATCCGAACCGCCGCGTAGCCTACTGCGTGTGCGAGATGGCGTCTACGGTGGTGGTGCTGGACTGGGACGCGAAAAGGGGCACGCTGAGGGCGGTGCAGACGCTGAGCCTGATCCCGGAGGATTACCACGGACCAACGCGCGGGTGCGACATCGTCCTGACCCGGTCGGGACGGTTTGCCTATGCAGCCAACCGGGATTACGACTGCCTGGTGAGCTTCACGGTGGATGCGAAGGATGGAAAGCTGACGATGCTCGAGCGGAGCTCATGCGGCGGGAAGATCCCGCGGCATCTGGCGCTCGATCCCACGGAGAAATGGCTGCTGGTGGCCAACGAGCAGTCGGACAATATCGCGGTGTTCGCGCGGGATGAGGCGACAGGCAAGCTGGCGGAGACGGGCAGGACCTTTGCGCAGCCTAAGCCGCAGTGCCTGGTGTGGGTTTAGAGGCCGGCAGCCGGCCCGAGACGAACCATCCCCCTGCTCCGAAACGAGGCCGTGCCGCGGCCGGCGGCGAGCGAGCCTTCGGGTTTTCGTGACAGCAAAATTGAGCGCATAAATGGTTGACGCGGAACGGCGTCGGGCCTAGCCTATGGCCGCAATTCTTTCATCCTTCTGACGCTGCGATTCCGGCTCACAACCCCCTTACAACCTGGAGGTAGCCATGATTCGGATATGGCTCAAACACTCTTACCTGGGCAGAGGTGTGTCGATTGGGATATACGCAATTTTCCTGACAGCGATCTTCGGCCTATCAGGCTGCGGAGGCAGTTCAAAACCCATCAGCGTGAAGGTGACAGCGTCGGCCACGACCGTGGACGGCACCGACAGCACCACCCTGACGGCAGCGGTAACGAACGACAAGAACGGCGACGGCGTGACGTGGAGCGTGAGCGGAGGCGGATCGCTCTCCGGCCAGACGAAGACCACGGCGACCTACACAGCGCCGGCGGCCACCAGCTCGGCAGAGACCGCCAAGGTGACCGCGACGTCTGTGGCGAACTCACGGGAGTCGTCCAGCGTGACCATCACCGTGCCGGCGGCGCCCAGCATCACCACGACGAACGCCAACCTGACCGGACAGGTGGGGACAGCCTACTCCGTGCAGCTTCAGGGCAGCGGGGGAATTCCTCCCTATGTCAACTGGGCTCTGGCGAGCAACAGCAGCAGCGTGAGGCCGGCCCAGACGAATGAAAGCGGCGTGCTGCCGCCGTGCATCACGCTGAGCTCGAGTGGCCTGCTCTCCAGCGCAACGCCACCCCCGGCTTCGTGCGCGGGGACGTTCCCGAATCTCGTTTTCACGTTCAGCGATTCCGGGAAGCCGACGGCACTGACGGCGACCACCGCTGCCATGACCATCACGATTGCCGCGGCGCCCGCCATCACCTTTCCGGCGCCCGGCGCGTCGGTACCCGGTCCCGCAACCTACGAAGAGGCTTACAGCGGTTCAGTGGCGGCCACCGGCGGAGCGGGAACGCTGACCTACACGCTGGCGGGCGCGCTGCCGGCGGGCCTGAGCCTCAGCGCGAGTACGGGCGCCATTACCGGCACGCCCACCGCGGTGGGAACCTTCCCGTTCACCGTGAGCGCGGCGGACGCCTTCGGCGACACGGGCACTTCGCTGACCTATTCCATTACCGTTAGCTATGCTGCGCTCGCCATCAAGCCCGCGGCCGGCAGTCTGGCGGGTGGAACGGTTGGGGCGGCGTACCAGCAAAATCTGACGGCTTCCGGGGGAAGCGGGACCGGCTATACCTGGACGGTCACCGGTCTTCCCGCGGATGAACTGGACTATACGGCTGACGGCGGCACGCTGACCATCAGCGGAACGCCGACCAGCGCCGAGACGGTCACCTTCACGGCGGCGGTGGAAGACAGCGCGAGCAACACCGCAGGCCCGTACACCTACACCATCGCTGTTGGCAGCGCCAACACCGGCAGCGCGCTCAAGGGAACGTACGTTTGCCTGATCCAGGGATTTGTCGATTCATCCGGCTACCGCTTCGCTACGCTGACCAGCTTCCAGGCGGACGGCCAGGGCAACTTTACCGGCGGCGTCTACGACTCCAACCGGAACGGGAAGGCACCGGACACCGGCACGCTGACGGGTACCTACAGCGTGGGCACGGACGGCAACGGCACGGCATCGGTCACCGCAGCCTCGACGGTAACCAGCACCCAGGAGACGCACGGCTTCGCGCTGGCTGTCACCCCATCGGCGACGCCGGCTCAGCAGTTCAGCCTGGTGGAGAACGACGATGCGGGCAGCACTCCCTCTGGAAAGCACGCTGCCGGCAACTGCTATCTCGCCACACCGAGCGCGTTTGCCGCGAGCACGCTGAGCGGGAACAGCTTCGTGTGGCAGTCAGACGGCGAGGACAGCAGCGGCGATGCCAAGTCCAGCGTGGGGCAGCTCACATTCGCTGCATCGGGCATGATAGTAACCAGCGGAGCCAGCGACACAGCGAAGGCGGGCAACACCGCGCTGAAATCCAGCACCATCACGGGGGGCAGCTTTACGGCTCCGGACAGCACATCGGGCCGCACTCCCCTGACGCTGACGATCTCGCAAAGCGGTGAGACCGGGACGGGGAACTTCGTGGTGTACCTGATCGATACGAATCGCGCCTTCCAGATGGAAATCGATCCGATCGGGCCTGCCGATCTGGCGGCCGGAGAGGTATTGCGTCAACAGCAGAGCTCGTACTCGGCTGCGAACCTCAACGGTGCGTTCATCTTTTACACCCAGGGGCTGGAGTTCGGGACGAGCGGCAGCGGTACGCCGACCGGCTACTACTCCATCGTTTACCAGGGGACGGGGAGCGGCACGGGCAACCTGACGATCGCGCAGAGCTACATGAACGAGAACGGCACCTACACTGCCGGCGGCACGGCGGGGAGCGTGGCCGTGACGTTCGATACCAGCGTTCCGGGCCGCGCCACCATCGCGGGACAATCAGGAACCATCGTCCTCTATCTGTTCGCTACCAACAGTGCGTTGGAGGTGAGCGGTGGCGGGAGCGAAGGCACTTCAGTGGAATCCGGCCGGCTCGAACCGCAAACGCAAACCACCTTCACCGACGCGGCGCTGGCAGGCGCCTACATGATGGGGGAGATGGTGCCGCTGGAATCGACTGCTTTCGATCAAAACGGCGAATTGACCGTGGGGAGCGACGGCACCCTGCAGGGCCAGTTCACCGAGGGCGGAGAGGGAACGTACATCTTCGACCAGAGCAGCAGCGCAACCTACGCGTGGGATACCACGGTGACCGGGACGGGGACCTTCCTGGTGCCGATCCCCACGGGCTGGAGCTGCGCGGTGATCAACTCCACGCGCTTTGTTTGCGTGGATCAGACGGCAACGCCGCCAGCCATGCGGATCTTCCAGCAGTGAGCTCAGGTTGTTCGGAATGCGCTTCCGGATGCGCATTCCAAAGCCACTGCAGGAAGAAGGCAGCGGGAGGGCAGGCGGACGTCAGGCCGTCACCCTGCCCGCTGCCTCCCCCGCCTGTGAAGTGGAGTGTGCCCCGGGGCTGGAGTGGCAGCGTCAGCCGGCGGGTTTTGAGGCGATCACGGCGTCGAGCTCGGCTGCCAGCAGGCTGAGCGAGGAAAGCTGATCCGGGGAGAGCGCGCCTTCGGTTTTGAGGAGCGCTTCGATCTCTGCGGCGAGCTCGCTGCCGCGGGGAAGACCGAAGACGCCGAGGACCCCGGAGAGTTTGTGAGCGGCTTCGCGGCCGCGCGTGCGCGCTTCGCTATCGGCCGGATCCGCAGCGAGCGACTGGTGAGCATCGCGCAGGATGGCCACGCGTTCGAGGACGGTGGGGCGGCTGGTGCGCCACAGATCCGCAAGGCGGGCGGCAACGATGGAGCCCGGATCGCTCATGATTGCTGCCAGCCGAGGACGCGGGCGATATCGCCTGCCAGGGTGAGCGGATCGAAGGGCTTGAACATAACGCTGGCGACACCCAGATCGGAGAAGCGTTTCTGGTCGGCGGCCTGCACTTTGGCGGTGAGCAGGATGACCGGAATGTGCGCGACGGCGGGAATGGAGCGGAGCTCCCTGAAGGTGGTTGGGCCGTCCATGGCGGGCATCATGACGTCGAGCAGGATGGCATCGGGTTGCGTTTCCACGGCGCGGGCGATGCCGGCAATGCCGGAGCCGGCGGTGAGCACTTCCCAGCCGGCCACGGTTTCCAGACTCAGAGCCGCGATGGTGCGGATGTCTTCTTCGTCGTCGATGATGAGGATGCGGCGTGGCGGCACGCTGGACTCCGTCGCCTAATTATGAATGACCGGCGAAAGCCTCCTCGGCGCCGGCTGGAGTAATAGATGCGCGTTCCGGCAGGAAAAGACGGAAGATCGCGCCGTGATCGCTGTTCTGCTCGGCCCAGATACGGCCGCCGTGCTGCTGCGCAATGGTTCGGCAGATGGCCAGACCGAGCCCGGTGCCGCCCTTCTGCCGCGAGTCGGAGGCGTCGACCTGCTGGAATCGATCGAAGATGCTCTCCAGCTTGTCCGCGGGGATGCCGCGCCCCTCATCGATGACGCTGAGCACGGCGCCCCCATCAGCCTGGCGCACGGTGATGCGAACCACGGAACGGCGCGGCGAAAACTTGATGGCGTTGGAGAGCAGGTTGGTGATGACCTGGAGGATGCGGTCGGAATCGACTTCCAGAGAGAGGGGTTCGCAGTCGCAGATAAAGCGCACGTCGCTCGAGTCGGCGACCGGCTGCATCGTTTCCATCGCCTGGCGCACCAGTTCCTCGAGCGAGACGCGGCGGAAGGCCAGGGGCGCGCGGCCGGACTGCATGCGCTCCAGATCGAGAATGTCGTTGATGAGGCGGACCAGCCGCTCGGAGTTTGCCACCGCAATGCGCAGCAGGTTGGAGGCCTTTTCGCTGACTCCCCCGAGCATGCCTGCCGAGAGCAGCCCGAGGGCGCCGCGGATCGAGGTCAGGGGCGTGCGCAGCTCGTGGCTGACGGTGGAGATGAACTCGTCCTTCATGCGGTCGAGGGCGTAACGCTGGCTGATGTCGCGGAAGCTGAGCACGCTGCCGACCGAGGCGCCATCCTCGACCATCGGCATCAGGGCGAATTCGACGGGGAAGCCGATGCCGTCGCCGCGGTAGTAGACCTCCTGGCCGGAGGCGGTCTCGCCGGTATCGATGGCGCGGCGCATGGAACAGGTGCCCTCGCATCTGTGGCCGGCAGCGGCGGGGTGCAGGATGTCGTGGACGCTGCGGCCGATCAGCTCCGATTCGGTGCGATCGACCATGCGCGCGGCGGCGGGATTGACGAAATCGATGCGTCCAGCCGGGTCGACGCCGAAGATGCCATCGGCGACAGAGTTGAGGACGAAGGCCTTCTGGCGATCGAGCTCGCGCACGCGAGCTTCCTGGCCGGCGCGGGCCATGAACTGGCCGAGCGAGCCGCAGACGGTCTCGACGGTGGCGAGCAGCTCGGGATCTTCGCGCGAGGGCTGGCGCGAGTAGCACTCGACGACGGCGATGACCTGGTTGCCGACGCGCACCGGCACACCCCAGCCGGAGATGAAGCCGTTGAGACGCGCGGCGACGCGGCGCAGGAAGGCGGGGTCCTGGCGGACGTCGGCGATCCAGCAGGGTTTTCCGAGCGACCAGACCATGCCGGGTAGCTCTTCGCCGCGGGTAAACACCTGGGCCTGGGTCTCGCGCAGGAATTCCTCGCTGGAGCGGCCGCGGGCGTGCCAGGAGAGCCGGGGGCGGAGGACGTGCTGCACGTCGTCCACAATCCAGAGAGCGCCGAATTCGCAGGAGAAGGTGGTGCACAGGGATTCGAGGACGCGCGTGAGACCCTCATCCATCGAGGTGGTTTCGGCGATGATCTGGCTGACGATGAGCTGAATGCGCAGGCGGCGCTCGCGGCGGTTCTGCTGGGTGACGTCGCGGAAGGTGCAGCGGACGGATACGGGGCCGGATTCCTCGCGGCGGCAGCTGAGGCTGGCTTCAACCTCGACCACCTCGCCGGAGGCGTTCTGCAGGCGCAGCGGATGGCGCTCGACGCGGACGCCGTGGAGGGCGCGGTGGAAGAGGGCCGCGGCCTCGGCCTGGACCTCCGGCGGGAAAGCGGACTCGAACCCGATGAGAGTCTCGAACTGCGCGGAGTCCATGCCGAAGAGCGCCTGCCATGCGGGATTGACGTAGAGGTAGCGGCCGCGCGGGCTGAGGGTGGCGATCATCTCGGCGGAGTTCTCAAAGAGATCGCGGTAGCGCTCCTCGCTTTCGCGCAGGGCGTGCTCGGCGCGGCGGGTGGCGCTCAGGTCGACGGCAATCGTGACCAGGCCTTCGATGGTTCCGGCCGATGAGCGGACCGCGGAGAGATACACCATTGCCGGAAAGGTGGTTCCGTCCTTGCGGCGGTAGCGCATCTCGAATCCACGAACGCGACTGGCGGGAAAGCTGCCTACGTAGCGGACGTAGGGAAGCAGGGTGGCGGCGGTTTCGCCCGGCATGTCCGG
Organism: Acidobacteriaceae bacterium; assembly: GCA_035505395.1. GTDB lineage: Bacteria > Acidobacteriota > Terriglobia > Terriglobales > Acidobacteriaceae > Palsa-343. The sequence continues at coordinate 541 of DATJQW010000106.1, read as the reverse complement.
CTGCGTCCGGGTGCCGGTGAGCGAGGCGGCGAGCTGGTCGCCGACGCGGGCCATTTCACTCTCGGGAAAGAGCTCCTGGGCTACGATCTGGCCGACGACATCGGCGGCGCGGAAGCCGAGCATCCGTTCGGCGGCGGGGTTGAAGAGGGTGACGCGGCCGGTGAGGTCGCAGGCGATCATCATCGGGCCGGCAGAGTCGAGGATGCTGCGATGCAGGCGGGCGACCCGCTGGAGCTGGCGCTCGGCCTGGCGCTGGCGCATCGTGGAGCGGAAGCTGGACAGGGCAATGCCGACGAGCAGAGCCTGGGCGAGGGTCCAGAAGGCGGCGAACCAGAAGATCCAGGGATGGTTCTGGGTCGGGGCGCTGCCGGCGCGCGCGAGCACCAGAGCTCCGGCGAGCGAGAAGGCCAGAGCAATGACAAAGGCTCGAGTGACAGACCGGGACTGAGTGAGTCGGGTCACCTGGTGGGATCCGTGGACCTTAATTAAGCATTCCCATTATCGGGCAATGGGATAGCGGGAGAGTATACGGGAATGCGAG
>DATJQW010000105.1:0-8613 GCA_035505395.1 Acidobacteriaceae bacterium | reverse complement strand
ACGACGGAGCAACAATCACTCCCACGTGTTAGTCCGGGAGTGCCATTACCACCGTACTGATGACGAAGGGGTTGCAGGCGAGAGGAAATGGTGCGCCCGGAGAGATTCGAACTCCCGACCTGATGCTCCGGAGGCATCCGCTCTATCCAGCTGAGCTACGGGCGCGTTCTTTCAGGATACTACGAAGGCTCACGCGATCCGGCTCTCGATCTCGCGGTCGGCGACCCTGAAGAGTGGAGCGGTGCAACCCGGCAACCGCAAGGCTGCTGCGACCTGGAGGGGTCGGCCGACATCCAATCTTCTGGGTGCTTACCACGGGAGTGTGCGATACACTCATAGTGAAGCCGTCCCCAGGAGATTTTTCATTATGGCTACAACCACTGTCCCGACAACGCCGGAAGCTGCACCGCCCAGGACCACGCCGGTCCGCCTGACGGACAGCGCGGTGAGCAAGGTGCGTGAAATCATGGCGACGCAGGATCCGCTGCCGGCGGGTCTGCGCATCGGCGTCGTCGGCGGAGGCTGCTCCGGCTTCCAGTATTCGATGTCGTTCGAGAACCAGGCCGGAATGATGGACAAAATTTATGACTTCAACGGCCTCAAAGTGTTCGTCGACGCGACCTCGCTGATGTACCTGAACGGCTGCGTTGTCGACTACGTCGAGACGCTGGAAGCCGCGGGGTTCAAGTTCGATAACCCGACTGTGAAGAGCACCTGCGGGTGCGGCTCCTCGTTCACTGTGTAAGCAGCGTTCGCCTCGGAATTGAAAGGCCCGCCGTTCCATCCAGGAGCGGTGGGCCTTTTGCTATGGCTGGGGACTATCCGGCGTGGAATTCGGCTGCTGCGGCTGAGTCGTGCCGGAGCTGCCCGAATTCGTCGAGCCCGATCCGCCGAATCCCGAATTCGAGTTCCCAAAGCCGCTGCCGGTGCCTCCGAAGCCCGAGCTCGACCCGAATCCCATGTTGTCGCTGCCGTTACCGATGCCGTTGGCCGAGGTCGCGGAATTGGAGTTGTTCATGTCGGCAGCCCCGCCGAAGAGGCTCGCCGCCTGCTGCATCTGGTCGGCCATGGGATCGTAGTTGAATTCCCACTTGTTGTAGCGGCTCTGTTCCATGTAGTCGACGATCGACGGCTTGTTGACGGGCAGCGTGAAGCCGACGATCGGGCCGGTGCCGCTGCCGCCAAAGGTGGTCGCCGACGTGCCGCTTCCCGGCTGGGAGGGAGAGCCGAAGCCTGAGCCGCCAGTCGACCCGAACCCGGAGGTTGTCGACGCGCCGAAGCCGGACGAAGACGAGCCGAATCCGGACGAAGACGAGCCAAAGCTGGAGGAAGAGCCAAAGCTGGAGGAAGAGCCGAAGCTGGAGGACGATCCAAAGCTCGAGGATGACCCGAAGCCGGAACTGCTCGGCGAACTGGCGTCGAAGCCGACGCTGGATCCGGAGACTCCGCCGGTGCTGCTGCCTGACTGGGCGCTTCCGGCGTCCGAGCCTCCTGAAGCCCAGGGATCGTTATTGTCGCCGCTGCTATCGGAGCTGCTGCTGTCTGTGCTGGTGCCGTTGGCGTTAGTGGAGGTCGGAGTGATGGCGTACATGCCGGTGCTGATCCCGCCTCCCATCCCGGCCGCAGCCACGCCCGCAAGGCCGGTCGCGGTCAGCGGCTGCCCGAAGAATCCCAGCGGCTTCACGTGCGCGTGCCCGTAGAGGATAGGCTTCCAGTCGTCCTTGCCGGTGAGCGGGTCGGTGTAGCGCTTGCGCAGGAACCGAATCTGATTGGTCTCGACCAGCTGATCTACCGACGTGGGATAGGCGCCGAATTTCTTGTAATAGAGCTTGATCGCGCGCCGGTATTGTTCGCCGCGATGGATCGTCTCAATGTCCTTATCGCGCTGGATGGAGCGGGCGATCCGCGGCGCGGCGATGGCGAGGGTGAGCAGCAGCGCCCAGGTCATAAAAATGACGGCGAGCAGCACGTACCCGGATTCGGGATCGCGTCGGCGCTCTGGCAAGGAGGGGGAAGGCATGGGGCGTCTCAGCTCTGTACCAGGGGCAGCGTTTGCGTGTCGTTGTAGAGCAGATCGGTCACCATAATCGATGTGGGGTTGATTCTGAGCACCTTGTAGTGATGATCGACCACATCGCCCTCTTTTGCGATGAAAACGTCGCCGGAATGCAGCAGAAACGCCTGCCTCGCGCCGTTCGCCGCTTCGTAACCGAAAAAGGTCAGATCGATGGGCGGCGGAGGCGGCGGTCCCGTGTGCGTATTCGCAGCCACATTAGTTGGACGCACGGGCCCCTTGACCTGCTCAATTTTCCGAAGAGGAGCCGAAGTCATGGAGAAAATGTTGCGCCCGTCCCCGGTGTAAACGAACGATTCCGCTCCCGCCATCAGCTCGGGGTGCAGCGTGGGGTCGAGGCTGGCGAGCGCGGGGATCTTCCGCGCTTCAGGACCGGCAGCGCCGGAATTGGCCGAGGAAGCGGCCGGCGCCTGCGGTTGCGAAGGACTGCCTCCGACAAAGACCGACTTGACGAAATACACGATAGCTCCGGCCATGACGACCAGAAGAATAGTCAGGATGACGACATTGCGCTTGTTTTCGAGGCCGGTTTTCATGACTGGCCTCCGGCGGACGCGGGCGCCAGTTTGTCCTGCGGCAGATCGGTGGCGCCGGCGCGCAGATAGGTGGTGAGGCGCAGCCGCAGATTCACCAGCCCGCCCTGCTGGCCGGTCAGCGCGATGGCATCGATGATGAAGAACACGTGGTTCTTGTTGCGCTCGAGGTCGTTGATAAAGTGCATCAGGTCGGTGTACTGGCCGCTGAGCCCGGCATCGATGCGGACCTCGGTCAGCCCGTCAATGGCCGGCGAAGGAGAATATTCGTCGCGGGCCAGCCGGACCTGGTCCTTCACCGCGGTGCCGTCGAGCTCGGCAGCGATGGTCGAGTAGTTGGGAGCAATGCGATCGTCGTAAAAATGCTGCGCGTCCACGCTGGCCTGGTCGACCTTTTCCGGCAGCCCGTTCAGATGCTTCATCTGCGCGGTGAGCTGGCCGTAGTGGATCTGCTGCTGGACGAAGTCGCCCGATTGATCGGAGCGGATGGCGCGCCACGCCAGGGCGAAGCGTACCCCGATGAAGACATCGAGCGCGAAGATCAGGCCCAGCGCGGCGAGATGGAGATTCAGTTTGCTGAAGAGGCGGCCTTTCATGGATGTGTGGCCCTCCCCGGCGCCGCTGCGGCCGGCGCAGCCGCGGAGGGTTTTGCCCTCCGGTGCGAGCGATGGTGTGCCTCGCGCGCTGTCGCCCGATCGCCGTTCTCCCCGGATTCCGCGTTTTCGGCCTTCGCCTCCGCACTCTGCTCGGCCCTGGAAGGCAGCGGCAGCGGGCGATAGTCGGCGAGGATGTCCAGATTCACCTGGTTGGTATCGCTGACCGGCTGAGAGGCGCCGGGCCCGTTGAGAGAAGGATTCGTGGCCAGCATTTCATCGGCAATGCGCGGCGCCGCGAAATGCTGCGAGTGCTCGAGATTACGAACCAAGTCCAGAGCGCGGTCGCGCGCGCCGGTCACGCGGAGACGGATGGTGACGTGCCCGTCCGGGGCGACCAGAGGATCGATGCTGAGCACCTGCACGCCGGAGGGCAGCACGTTTTCCAGGTCTTCCATGGTCGCGGTCCAGGAGAATGCCTTGGCGCGGAACAGCCCGTTGAGGAACTCGGATTGCCGCAGGATGCCCGCTTCCTTTGGCTGGCGCATCAGCGCCGCGTAGCTCTGCTCCTGGCTCTCCAGCTGGTGGACGCGAGTCTGGACGGTCGTGACCCGATCCATAGCGGCCTGCGCCTGGATGCGCTCGCTGCGGTAGAGGAACCACAGGGCCAGCCCGGTCAGGGCCAGGATCGCCATCCAGGCGCGCAGCCGCGCGTAGACCGGCCGAAGCTCGACGTAGGGATGGCTGGCGAGATTGACCGAGATTTTCATCCGCGTGCCAGTGCTCCCGTTACGCCGGCCGTGATGCCGGCGGGAATGCTGGTCATGATGGCCGTGGCTGGAGCGGGAACCAGATCCTCGACGTGCGGAGCGCGATCGACGAAGCCCAGCCAGCGCGATGCCGCAGCCGCGGCCGCTCCTCCAGGGCCGGCGTAGTAGAGCATGGCGGGAGTGGCGCGCAGCGTGTCCTCGTACCAGGCAAGCGTGGTGATGACCGCCCGCGCGATCTCCTCGTCCTGCGCGCCCGGCTCGGCAGGCAGATCGATGGAGCGGTGCAGCAGCATCTCGTCGCCCTGGGTGACGGCGGTGGTGACCGAGGTATGAATGTGGTTGATGATGAGCGGCGCGCCCTCGCTGGAGAGAGCCGCCGCCGCCGCCAGCGTGCTGGGCAGAACTGCTCCCGGCTCATAGCCCGCTTCGCGCACCGCGGATTCGTACTCCGCTCGCACCTCGCCGGGCATCACCGTCACCAGAACGCTCACCTGATCGTTCTTTCGCGCCATCACCTGATAGCTGACCGCGGCGGATTCCACGTCGAAGGGCACCATCTTGCGCAGCCGGAAGCGTACCACCGGGAACGCGTCCTGCGCCTTTGGCGGCAGGGTATCGAAGTCGAGCAGCAGAACCCGCGCAGCCGCGTCGGGTATCACCACCGTGACGTCGCGGCTGGAGGGATCGACGGCGCTCAGCGCCTGGTTGATTGCGGCAACGACCGCGTCGCGGTGGGTGAGATTCGGAATCTTGAGCCCGGGAACCAGGGCGCCGTCGGCAAGGGCTTCGAAGGCCATCAGGGGCTCGCCCGCGCCGCGCTTCTCAGCCGCCGCGCGCGCCGCCACGACGCCCTCGGGGCGGATTTCGCACGCGGTCTGCGGCCGCATGCCCGGCGTGGGTTTGAAGATGTTGTCCAGTGCTGCCACTAGCGCGATGCCTCGACGAAGGTGACTTTGTTGATTTCCTTCAGCGTGGTCAGGCCGCGGCGGACCCGATCCAGCGCCGATTCGCGCAGAAACTGCATGCCTTCGCGCTGCGCGAGCCTGCGAATCTCAGACGTTGGCTTCTTCTCCAGAATGATTTCACGAATCGGGTCGGTCAGGTCGAGCAGCTCGTGGATGGCGGTACGGCCGCGATAGCCGGTGCCGCCGCATTCGATGCAGCCGCGCCCCTCGCGGAAGGCGAAGTCGCGCCACTCGGCCGGGTCGAGACCGCTCAGCGCCAGCATCTCGTCGTCATAGCGCACCTGGTGCCCGCAGTACTCGCAGATGGTGCGCACCAGCCGTTGCGCCAGAATGCAGTTCAGCGCGGAGACGAAGTTGTAGACCTCCACCCCCATGTTCACGAAGCGCCCCAGCACGTCGAGCACATTGTTCGCATGAACCGTGGTGAAGACCAAATGGCCGGTCAGCGCAGAGTTGATCGCGATCTGCGCCGTTTCCTGGTCGCGGATCTCGCCCACCAGGATCTTGTCGGGGTCGTGGCGCAGGATGGAGCGCAGGCCGCGCGCGAAGGTGAGCCCCTTCTTCTCGTTCACGGGAATCTGGGTGATTCCGCGGATCTGATATTCGACCGGGTCCTCGATGGTGATGATCTTGTCCTCGTCGCTCTTGATCTCGTTCAGCGCCGCGTAGAGCGTGGTGGTCTTGCCCGACCCCGTCGGCCCCGTAACCAGCACCATGCCGTACGGCTCGCGGATGTAGCGGCGGAAGCGCTTCAGATCGTCGTCCGCGAAGCCCACCACGTCGAGCGTGAGCTTGCGGAACTTCTCGCTCATCGACTCCTTGTCCAGCACGCGCAGCACCGCATTCTCGCCATGCACCGTCGGCATGATGGAGACGCGGAAGTCGATCAGCCGTCCCTTGTAGCGAACCCTGAAGCGGCCGTCCTGGGGGACGCGGCGCTCGGCGATGTCCAGTTCGCTCATCACCTTGATGCGCGACAGGATGGTGGTGTGGTGCTCCTTCGCGATCGGGGCCATGGCCATTTGCAGCACCCCGTCGATGCGGTACTTGACGATGACCGAGTCGTCGTAGGTCTCGATGTGGATATCGGAGGCGCGCCGCTCGAGTGCCGTGAAGATGGTGGTGTCGACCAGCCGGATGATGGGGCTGATGTCCTCTTCCGAAGTCAGCTTCTCGATGGAGATGTTCTCGTCCGCGTTGTCGTCGGAGGAGAGAACGTCGAAGGTCAGCCCTTCGGAGGCCTCGTCGAGGACGCGCTGCGACTGCTCGGTCTTCTTCAGCAGATCGGTGATCTGCGAGAGCGTGGCGACCCGGGTGACGATGCGCTGCCCGAGCAGGCCGGAAATTTCGTCCAGCATCATCAGCTTGCTGGGGTCGCTCACGGCAATGATCAGGCGGTCCTCCTGCTGCTCGAGAGGGACGAAGTTGTAGCGGAACATCATGTCCACAGGAACGCTGCGCAGCACTTCGTGCTGGATGCGGAAGTTGCGCAGATCGACGAATTCCGAGCGGTAGCGGCGAGCGAGGGCCTGCGCCTGGAGGGTCTCGTCCTGCTCGGTGGGGAGTGTCAGTGTCGGTGCTTCGGCCATGTTCATCAACCTCGGTTTCGCTGTGCGCCCAATGTCTGCCAGATGCGCCCCGGCGGCGCGGCGTTATCCTCCGCCGGTGGCGGCATTGCCCATGGAAAAGATGGGCAGGTAGAGGGCGATCAGAATCGTGACCACCACCACGCCCATGACGATGAGAATGGCCGGCTCGATCAGGGCCAGCGCCGCGGTCAGCGCGGTCTGCACGTCTTCCTCGAAGAATTCGGCCACGGAATTGAGCATCTGCGGCAACGCGCCCGTGGACTCGCCCACCTCGATCATCTCGACCGAAAGCTCGGGAAATACTTTGGTGGCTTCGAGACTTTTGGCCAGCCCTTTGCCTTCGCGGACGCTGGTGACGGAAGAAACAACCGCCTTGCTGATGCGTTTGCTGGTGATCGAGCGCGCCGCGGTTTCCAGCGACGGCACCAGCGGAATGCCTCCGCTCAGCAGCGTGGAGAGCGTGCGCGCGAACATGGCCACCTGATACTTGAGCCAGATCTTGCCGAAGATCGGCAGGCGGATGCGCATACGGTCGATCCGCTCGGCCCCGGCGTCGCTCTTGCTCCAACGCCAGATCAGGAAGGCCAGCAGAGCCGCAACCGGCGCCACGTAGAGCAGGTAATGCTGCGCTCCCTGGCCCAGCGCCAGCATGAACAGCGTGATCGAGGGCAGCTTTGTCCCGATCTGGTCGTAGAGCTTGGCGAACTGCGGCACCACGAAGGTGATCATGAAGATGAACATCCCGATGACCAGCGTGATGAGCAGCGCGGGGTAGATCAGGGATGCCTTCAGCTTCTTGCGAAACGCGAGCGAGACGCGCTGGAATGAGAGATAGCGGCCGAGAACTTCTTCGAGATTGCCGCTGCGCTCGCCGGCCAGCAGCGTGGTGGTGTACATGAGCGGAAATCCGCCCTGGGCCTCGAAAGCCGAGGAGATGGCTTCGCCGGTGCGCACGCGGGCGGCCACGTTCTGCAACTGGCCCGAGAAATTGGGGTTCTTCTGGCCCTTGGCCAGCATTTCCAGCGAGCCCAGGATGGGGAGGCCGGCCTTGATCAGGGTCAGGAACTGCTGGTTGAAGATCAGGAAGGTTTCGAGCTTGGTTTTGCGGGCGCTGCCGGTCAGGCCGCGCGGCTTGACGGAATAGACGTAGTAGCCCGCCTGCGTGAAGCGCTGGCGCAGCTCGTCCGCCGAGGCTGCCGCCTGGATCTGTTCCTGCACATGGCCGCGCTCGTCGGCCAGCCTGATCACAAATTCAGCCATGCAATGTGTCCGCCGGAAGGGCCGCCGGCGACCGAAATCCCCTCACCTTATCCTATGCGTTTTCCGGAATATCTGAGCCGGGAGCGCCTTTCCGGTTTCAGCCGAAGGACGGATGCGAAGGTCAGCCACCCGGTAAATCATGTACTGGACGCGGAAACGGCAGGGAATGCTCATTTTGGGAGCCGGTGGGGATCGAGTTTGGCGATCCGCCCACCCGGCCCCACAACCCACGGCAGGCTCAGCGCGTTCCAGTTGCCGTTATCCAGCGGAACCCACGTCTTTCCATCGTCATAGCTGATATCCGATCCGTTAGTGCCCACCGCAATCCACGCTTTGGCGTCCGCATCCCACTCGACCGCCGACCGGAATCCGTGAGGCATCTTCTCCGCTGCCGTCCATGTCTTGCCATCATCCGCCGACCACGCGGCCGTCCCCGCAGACTCGTTGGACTTTCTGTAATCTCCGCCGACGGCAACACCATGGTTCGCGTCGCGAAAATCAGCTGAGAACACGCCGGATGAGTCATTTTGCCCAGCAAGCGGAACCTCAGCCCTGACCCAATCCCCGGATCGGGGTGGCGAGATCACCTCGTTACACGCATCGATACAGACCATCAGGGTTCCGGGCTCGTAAAAGAAGGCGCCGGCGCTGCCGCCCGATCCGAACGCCGGGAAAGCGCGAACCCCCAGGTCGTTGGTCAAGAGGACCAGGGCCGAATTGCTCGCAGCAAAAACACCCTGCGCCCCAGGCGAAGCTTGCGGCGCCTTCCCTCGTTCCAGCCGCCAGTTCTTTCCTCCGTCCACCGTGTGCCGTAACTGAAACTCATGGC